>JAAHIA010000082.1 GCA_010671975.1 Leptolyngbya sp. SIO4C1
GAAAGACGCTGTCGTTCTCAAAGAAGTTAGAGAATCATATTGGTGCGATTTGGACGTTCATCCACGAATACAATCGCCTAGTCAGAGAGCGACTGATGAAGTCTGAACATCCTGATATTTTCTCTGTCCTTTACTAAAATGCACTACCCACCCATCTACCCATCCACAACCCCAACCCAGCCCCTCATCCCCCTTCCCCATGCCCCGCTCCGCCCGCGTCCACCCCGATCACCAGCCCGGCATCGCCCCCGCGCTAGAGCGCAACGGCTTCCTTACCCAGGGCACGCTGGCCGCGCACCTAGACATCTCGCTCTCCACCGTCAATAACTTCTGCCGAGGCATCAAAGTCTCCATCTCCAAATTCGAAGAAATCTGCGAAGCCCTGGGCCTAGAGCCGCGCACCCTAGCCCAGCCCCAGGCCGCACCCGCCCAGGACCCCTGCGATCGCTTCTTTGCCTACGACCCGTTTTGGGTCGGCCGCGACACCCTAACCCGCCAGCTGCTCGACCAGCTGCAAGGCCCCTGCCGACTGCTGCTGATTACCGGCATGGCCGGCGTCGGCAAAACCGCCCTAGCCGAGAGGCTATCGGTTGACCTACAGGCCCTTACCCCGCAGCTGCTACGAGAAAACTTCGACAACCAAGAAAAAGCAACAGACTTTGCCAGCGTCGCCGCGCGGCTGCTCGAACAATGCGGGCAGCCCGTCTCTGCCGACGAACGAACCGATGCTCAGCTCTTGGCGCGTCGCCTGGCGCTGCATCTGCAAAAAAACGCCTACCTGGTGCTGATCGACTCTCTAGAAGACATCCTGCAGGGCAATGAGCAAGACGGCTGGAGCGAATTCAAAGACGACGGCTTTTTGAGCTTCTTTAGAGCCGTTCTGGCCAGCGAATCGTTTCAAAGTCGCTTCATCGTGACCTCGCAAGAGCTGCCCACCCAGCTCGTCGAAGCCGGATCGCGCTATCAAAACTTTTGGCACTGCCAGCCGCTGGGCGGCCTCTCCGAGCCCGAGCAGCAGGCGCTGTTCGTCAAAACCGGCATCGCCGCCGAGCCCGCCCGCGACCCCCAGCTGCTGCGCATCGGCAAAGCCTACGAAGGCCATCCGCTAGCGCTGCGAGTGATTATCGGTGAAATTGGCAGCCGACCCTTTTATGGCAACGTCGCCGCCTACTGGCAGCGCTACGGCCCAGAAATTGAAGCCGTCGAAAAAGCCATTGCCGAAGCCGCCGCCGGCGCGACCACCGGCGCAGACGACAAGTGGCAGCTCGATCGCTTTACCCGCGCCCTGCGTCGCAACGTGCAGCAGCGCCTAGAGCAAACCTTTGAGCGCCTGCGCCAGGATGCCAAATACGCCTACATTCTGCTGTGCGAAACCGCCGTCTATCGCTGCTCGGTGCCGGAAGACTGGTGGCTCAGCCATTTAGAAGACTGGCAGCAGTCTGAGGCAGAGCAGACAGCGGCGCTGGATGTGCTGTGCGATCGCTACCTAGTGGAGGTAATGACGAAGGGAACTGAGCTATTGCTCAAGCAGCACACCCTAATTCGCAGCGTTGCGCTAGCGCATCTTAAGCAGCTGACTTTTGAAGCGGTAGGTTAGGCAGGACTTACGCACAGGATCTTTACTAAGCTAGTCATAGCGAAGAGGATCCCCCCGTCCCCCTTGATAAAGGGGGTGGCCGGAGGTCGGGGGATCAAAAGACGGACATAGATATAGTCTGCTTGTGTAAGCCCTGCTAAATTTAGAACAGCTCAGCCGCGACATGCGCCAGTCAACCCTCCCCCAGCAGCCGATTCTAGATAGCATCAGCGCCACCCTCTCGGCGCGGCGATCGCAGCTGCAGCCCTATCAGCTGGCTGAGTATCACGCTGCAAAAAACTGGCTGAGGCGCTACCGGCCTGAGCGCTTCTTAGACTCACAGCCAGACGACAATCTGAGCCAGGTTAGGGGCTACCTAGAGGCGTTTTACCACCTGTCGCAGGTGGCCGACTGGCAGAGCGCTCATCAGGTGGCTTTTGCCCAGGTTGGGGCCGACGCTGGGGCGGCCCAGGAGCTACACGAGCTGCTGTTTATCTGGGGCTACTACCGAGAACAGCAGCGGCTGCACGAGGGGCTGCTCTATCGCGTTAGCCCCGAGGTCGATCTGGTCTGCCTTAGCAGCTTGGGCAGCCTGCACGACGTGTGGGAGCAGCCTCACCAGGCGATTGAGTACCAACGGCAGGCGCTGGCGCTGGCGCAGCGGCTGGGCAGCGAGGCGGCTAAAGGCACGGCGCTGAGCAATCTGGGCCATGCGTCTCTGTCGCTGGGCGAGCTGTCGCAGGCGATCGACTACTATCAGCAGCATCTGAAGATTGCGCAGGCGTTGGAAAATTTGCAGTCGGTCGGCGTAGCGCTGGGCAATCTGGGCAATGCCTATCGGCTGGCGGAAGCCTACGACCGGGCGCTCGACTATGTGCAGCAGCGGATTGAGCTGGCGCAGACGATTGGCGATCGCAAAGGCGAAGGCGAGGGCTATAGCAGCCTGGGCAGTCTCTACCTGCAGCAGGGGCGGCCGACGGAGGCGGTTGAGCTGCTGGAGCGGGCAGTTGCGATCGCGCAACAGATCGGCCATCGCAAAAGCGAATGCCGAGCCTATGGCAGCCTGGGGCTGGCGTATAAAGCGCTGTCTGATAAACCTAAAGCCGTGGACTGCTTTGAGCGTGCGATCGCGCTGGCCGAGCTGCTAGAAGACAGAGAAGCGCAGCGGCTGGCCATTTTGCAGCTGGGTGAACTCTACCAGCAGCTGAGCCGCTACCCGCAGGCGATGCGCTATCAGCAGCAGGCACTGGCGTTTGTCAGCGATTATCTGCAGGTGGCGGCGCTGTTGCTAAATCTGGGGTCGGCCAGTCGGGCCGTGGGGCAGCTGGCCGAGGCAATTGGCTTTTATGAAACACTTCTGACCACGGTTGCGCTACTAGATGAGACCGCGGGCGAAAAGCGCCTGCTGCACACGATGGGGCTGTATTGCTTGGCCCTGGCGCATCAGGCGTCTGGAGACCTCAAAACAGCCTGGCGCTACTGTCGAGCGGCGTTAGATCTCGCGGATGAATCAACCGTGCCGCTGATTGTTAAATGCTTAGACCTGCAGCAGGCACTGGCTGAAGAAATCGGCAAGAGCCTGAGTGCCTGACACCTCTTATTCTCTAGTTGATATGTTTGTGCGTGTAGGTTGGGCTAGCGTCGGTCGGACCAGAACGGCCCCATGTACGTAGTGCAAAACAATTGCTTGACCCAGGGGTTAAATCTCTCTTATTGTAAAAGCAAGCCGCGCCTGCGCGGTGAGTCAGCTCCTAAAACTTAGCGCTGCCCGCCGGTACTCCCATACCGAACGAGCAGCTCGCCCTGCCAAGCTGATACAGCCAGCTCGGAGGGTTACGTTGGATCGTACAACGTAGCCACCCCGATTGTGCAAACAGCATCGCGGGGTGGCTAGGTTTTAGGTCTGATGTCCTACGCCCCCTCGCCCTGAGACTTTCCTCCGGGCGAGGGGGCCCTAAACCCGTTGCCCTTCGGCTCCGCTCAGGGCAACTCCACGCATAGGAGATCAGATCATGTTCCAATCCAACGACGCGGGCGCGGGCGCGCGCCCAGTTTCGCCTGGCAGCTCGCCCCGCTTTGAAGACATCACCCACTCCATCAAAGGCTCGCTAGCCGCCCTACAAAAGGTGGTCAAAACGCTGCACAAGCTGCGCTACGCCGAGCCCAACGATTGGAGCAAACCGCAGTTCGATGCCCAAACCGGCAAATGGGTGATTGTGCTGATTAAGCGATCGCAGCTGAGTTAGTCAGGGCACAGATACAGAGAAGAGGGGGAGAGAAGGAGAGGGGGAAAGGTTCTCTCTGCGTCTTCTTCCCCCCGTCTCTCACCGGCAGCCCCAAACCGACACAGTATAGGTATTTTCGCGCGCGTTCGCGCTGTTCACCTGCAAATTAACCCCGTAGGGTCGGCTGCTGAAGCGTGGTTTTACCGTAATCTCAACCAATTCGCCCACTGCAAAGTTGGCCTCATGCACGCTGTAAGCCGCATCCCACGAGCCATCGGGATACTTCAGGTGAATATCGAGGCTATAGGTCTCGCCCGCCTCTGGTAGAAAGCCAATCACAAAAGCGCTGTATTTTCCGCCGCTAGGAACAATAAAATCCGTATTGCGGCTAATATCCGAAGATATTCCCTGTTCAAAAGAGATAGCCCGATCGATCGTCTTAGTCACTGCTGTGCGGCCGCTGCCTACCGCAGCCAGCGATTCACAGATTTGAGTAGAGGCAGCTTCAATATAGTTTGAGGTGGCAGTTGCAATCACACCTAGAACAGTTGCCATCGTCAGGCCAGCTTCGAGAACTTGCATAAGCCTCCTTTCTGGTCTTGATACGATTCGATCTTAAACAACTCACTGCGATTTGTCTTCCGGCATAGGTCAGAGATTTGCTCAAAGCGGCGGGCGCGCCGCCAGATAGCCCCAGGTATAAGCCGTGTGGGCAATCGTATCTTGGATAGTAAACTCTGCCACCGCCGGATACATAAAAATATCTAGGTAGCTCTCAGCGGTCGGCATCTCATAGATGTCGGGATAAACACTGTTGCCCAGCTGAGAAAACAGCCAGTAGTCTTCAAAATTTTGCGCATCTAGCGGACCGTAGACGGTGATGCCGGGCGGCGGCGGCTGATTGGTGACGCGCTGGTTGATAATCAGCGGATGCTGCGGGCTGCGATGCCCCAGCCCGGTCGTGTAGACCATATTTTCAGGATTGGCCCCAGCTGCAAACTGGCTAGCTAAAATAGCCGCTCGCAGATAGTGCTCACTTTCAGTCAGGTGATAGGCCCGCAGCAGCGTCACTGCCTCAGGACGGCCAAAGCTATTGCCGGTCGAAATGGGCAAATCGGGGAGCGCCTTAGTCCAGTGAAAGCTGGTCTGCTGACCCGTCTCGACAATCGTATCAGCATCGCTGAGCAGCGTGCGCCGCGCATTGCGCTGCACGGTCGCATCGGTCGGCAGGTCTGACAAACTGGCATAGATAAAGGCAGCTTCGCGCTGGTTATAGTGCTGCCAGCGATAGGCAGTTTGCTGCGCCGATTGAAAGATGGTGGTGGCTAAGAAGCGCTGATGCCAGCGATCGTCGGCCGTCAGCCGATAGAGCTCTAAGGCCGCTAGGTTTTGCGCATCGGTCACCTCGTGATGCAAGGCCCGCCGCTCGGCCGCATCTAGCTCAGCCATAGCCTGCTCAGCATAGGTCATTGCCCGTAGCGCGCTGGTCTCATAGCGCTCAGCTAGGGACGAATCATAGGCTTTGAGAATGCGGGCCGCCTGGGCTGCAGTAGCCGCATAGAGGTAGCTCGACCAGGGGTCCGGAGCGTAGGCCATGACCGTAAGCGACTCTTGCCAGCTCACTTCACCGCGCCTTGGATGCCGGGCAGATTCAACGCCGCCGCGAATGCCGCCGGCCTCAGTCTGCAGCCGGCGAAAGAAATCTAGGCCCCACAGCGCCTCATCTAGCACATCCGGCAGCGCATTGTCAGATTCTGGCAGATTCAGATCAACCTGCTGATAGTAGCGCGGAAAGAAATCTACCAGCTCTAGCAATAGCCGCGTGCCCTTAAGGTGCTGCGCCCGCCGGTCCCAGTCGCCAGCATCGAAGTAGCCGCCCCAAGCCTGCGGCAGCCGCTCCTCTGTGCGAGTCTCGGTCAGGGCCTCAAACGTTTTGCGATCGCCCAGTCCCATGCTGGTCTCTAGCAAAGTCACCTCAGACTGGTAAACCTCAACCCCATCGTCTGGATGAAAAGAGCGCGGCTGATAGTAGTCGGTATAGGGCTCGGTGAGCTCGATGCCGCTGCGCTGATGATAAAAGCCTCGGGCAGAAACATAGAAAGCCTCAGCCCAAGTTTCATCGCCGATGGGAAAAGCAAACGAACAGCCCACCTGCTCTACGCAAAGCCGGTAGCGACCCGGCGTTTGAAAATCGCTGAAATCTAGCCGGTAGACGTCCGTGCCGCTGTAGTTGCGATCGCGCGCATCTTCAGGCTGATCCGCCGCTCTAGAAAGCTCGCTGAGGCCGCGATAGACGACGCGATCGCGCGCATCCACCAGCTGAAACCTGAGCCCGCTCGGATAGCTGAGACCGCCGCCGGTGCCCATCCAAGTCGATAGAAACCCCACCTTAGCCGGGTCGTCAGGCCGAAACCCAAGGTGAGAAACGTGAACCGCCTCGCTGTGGTGCTGGCGCGGCGCATACTCAAACGTAACCGGCGCTAGCTCGCTGTTAGCAAAGCCAATCTGATAGCGCTGCCCAGCCGCTAGCGGCTGCGGCAAATCGAGATAGATCGTATAGGCCAGCGGCCACTGCGGGCGGCCTCGAGCCACCTGGGCAATGTCTGTCGGCTTAACCTTGTAATAAACGGCCTCTGGTAAAATCACCGACTGATCGGGCTGGTCAAGTGCAGTAACCTGGTAGCTGCGCGATCGCTGCACCCAGCGGCGATTGAGCGGTTCGCCTAAAAAGCGATCAAAGGTATAGAGCAGCGCCTGCTCAGGTCCAACCAGCGTTCCGAGACGCTGCCCGTCGCGCTCTAGCCAGACAGCTTTGGGCTCAGTCTCGATGTCATCCCCTGCCTCAGCCCGGTAGGGCTGCTGCTCGCCATAGATCACCTGGCCAGTTTCAATCCGCAGCGCCACAATGTCGCCATAGACAGGGTAAACCTGCGTGAGCTGTGGCGACGGATCGGCACGCTTAGCCAGTCGGCCCGTGCTCTGTGCTGTCAGCTGGCCCGCTGAGCAGCCAGCTCCTTGAAAGGTGGCTAGGGCCGCACCGATGAGCAGCATCTGCGTAACTTTGAATCGCTGAGAAGGCATGGGTAAATCTCAGAATAACGGACAGCAAAGCGCAATCACCCTATCTTGGAGCAGTTTGATCCAGTGTTCTTATAAACGGCACTATTGATGTAGACGCAGGCTAGCTCAGCTATGAGCCAGCCGAGCCGCAAATAGCCAGCGCAAACGGCTAATACATTTTGTCTATCCTGACTACCTGATAGTTTGATCTGCCCGTCTGACACACCGCTTAAAAGGAACCTAAACCATGCGCTATTCGCCTCGCCCAGCCGTCACCTTGCCAGCGCTGTTCCTGCTTGGGGTAGGCGCGATCTATCTGATGCTGTTTTGGGCATTAGACGGCCTGCACGGCGATCTATGGTGGGATGAAAAGGGCTTTTGGCAAACTAGCTTAATGTTTAGTGAGCGGCTGGTGCCCAGCCTAGAGCAGCTGCAAGCTTACAAAGAGCTCAATACGCCGCTGCCATTCATCCTTTTTGGGCTGCTAGAGCACCTGTTTCAGGGCGGCATTTTTGCTGGGCGGCTGCTAAATTTTGGCTTGTCTTTGAGCATGGTGCTGTGGATTGGCTGGCCGCTGCGATCGCGCCGCTGGCGGGCAATCCGCTCAGCAGTGGGGCTGCTGCTGTTTCCCTACTACCTCTGGCTGAGCGGCCATCTCTATACCGATATCATTGCCGCCTTTTTTGCCCTGGCCGGGCTGCACTGCTACCGCCAGAACCGATCGCTGCTAAGCGGTATTTGCTTTGTGCTGGGCATTGCGTCTCGCCAGTACATTTTGGCCTTTCCGCTGGGCGTGGTGGCATTCGAGCTGTTTACTGCCTATCGGCAAAAGGCGAGACCCCCCTGGCAGATCCTAGTCCCGACCGTGGCGGCGCTGTCTATTTTGGGCTGGGTTCTTCTATTTCAGGGCCTAGCCCCGGCTGCCTCCTACAGCGCGCGGCCCGCGCCGGACGTACAGCGAACGCTGTGGGCAGTCACGCCAGGCAGCGGCCTGTATTTTCTATCGTTCATTGGGCTGTATTTTGTCATTCCAGAGCTGCTGCTATTTTGGCGCGGCTTTTCTTTGAAAACGCTGCTGCTGCAGACAGCCCGCTATCGGCGCTACGCTGCGATCGCGCTGGCGCTGCTGCTGGCCTTTATCCTCTTTCCACCGGCCCTGACCGCCAGCGGCAACTTGATTAAAGTGGCGCGGCTGCTGCCGACTGACGGGCTCAAGATTCTGCTGTTTTATAGCCTAGCGCTGCTGGCCTGCCTGCGGTTCTCGCGCCCTAGCCTCGCCTGCTGGCTGCTGGCCTGCCACGCGCTGATTATGCTCAAAGCCTACCAGTGGGATCGCTATGCGCTGCCGCTGCTAGTGGGGCTGTGGTACCTCAAATCGGTCGCTGCGCTTGAACTTTTAGACAGCCCGCTCCGGGCGAGCTCAGGCAGCGCGTCGTCGCTCCCAGAAGAAACCTGCGACGTTCGCCACCTGTGATAGAAACATCAGCAGCGACAGAGAGACCGCCCTCAGCCGATCTGGCTGAGCAAACGGATAGGTCAGCAGCCGCGTATAAAAGGAGAGCGGTTCTACCTGCACGGGGGCAGCCTGTCGCTGAGCGCGCACCTGATGAAAATGGTAGGCACCGCGCCCGTAGTTAAAATGCTGCCGCCAAAACTTGCGCAGCGTCAGGCTGTGGTAGTGACGAATTTGCGCCTGAGGCGCATAGCGCATAGGGTAGCCCTGCTGCACTAAGCGATCGCACAGCTCCCGGTCTTCGCCCGCAGCCAGCGGGAAAGACGTATCAAAGCCGCCTTTAGCCAAAAAAGCTGCGCGCGGCAGCACAAAGTTATTAGAGGCAAAAAAGCTGGCCTGCGCCTCGCGGTTATAATAGCTATAGAGATAGTCAATTAGCAGCTGGCTGGCAGTCGAAAAAGGATTTTGGGCTAGCGCATTAATCGTGTAGCCGCCCATGAGACAGTCAGGGTGGCCCTGCAGCTGCGCGGCAAACTGCTCTAGCCAGTCGGGCAAGGGCGCGCAGTCATCGTCAGTAAATACTAGATAGTGACCGGCTGCCCGCGCGGCGCCGGCGTTGCGCGCTTGAGCAGGGCCGGCATTGGTCTGACGGCTCAGCCGTATGATCAGCTGCGGCGCTTTAGCCTGCACGGCCGCAACCACGGGCTCTAATGGGCAGTCGCTGCCGTCATCGATCACCATGATTTCAAACTGCTGCGGCGCTAGCGTTTGCTCGGCCAGCGCGCTCAGGCACTGACGTAGCCGCTCAGGCCGATTGTAGGTAGGAATAATGACCGAAAAAAGAAAAGACTGCGTCATACCGCTGGCTTCAACATGGGCATATTCGATCAGGCTCAGATAGATGCAGCTTGTTTTGCTAATAGCTTCAGCTATAGTTTAATCCTCATGCCGGCAGGCGGCAGCCTTTTACCAGAGATTCATATCAAGCATCTATGCAGATTAGGACCAGCGCTATGCGATTTTTGAAACTGCTGCTTCGGCAAATCTGCCGATAGCGGCTAAGCTAATTTGGTGGCAACCATGCCTGAAATTCAACCCACGTCACGTCAAAAGCAGCTATATGTCAAGCCTGAGACTACGCCAAAAGCCCTATGACCCCTGCGACGCTGATCCAGCACTATGAAGTTTTAGAGGTGCTCACCCAGGGCCGAACCGAGACAGTCTACCTCGTGCGCGATCGCCAGGCTGTGCATCAGCCACACTGCCTGCTGCAAGTAGTAAGCTGCGCGGCGGCGCTGCGATCGCACGCGGAAGTCGCCGCCCGCCGCCGCCGTCAGGTGGGCGAGCATCCACGCATTCCGCAGCTGCTAGCATTTTGGTACGAAGCCGGTCAGTTTTATCAGGTCTTCGAGCGGGTAGACGGCCATCCCCTAGCGCGTGAGATCCTGTCTGGTAAGCGACTCAGCGAAAGCTATGTCCTCAAGCTCCTGCAAGACACGCTTGAAGCCTTAGCCCATGTCCACCAGCAGCAGCAGATCCATCAGAATGTTCAGCCCAGCAGCCTGATACGGCAAACCTCAACCGGCACCCTCTTTCTCTCCCACTTTGGCGAAATGCCGCGATTAGTTGCCAGTCAGCTCAGCGCCGATGGCGAAATCATCAGCCCGATTGTGGCCGGCAACCCAGACTATATTGCCCCGGAACAGCAGTATGGCGAGCCAGAATTCGCCAGCGATCTGTATAGCTTAGGGCTGGTTGCCGTAGCCGCTCTCAGCGGTGAATCACCGAGCTATCTGCCACGCGATCCGGTCACGGCTCAGGTAGACTGGCGCGATCGCATCTCCGCCAGTCCCTTTTTAACCGACTTCCTCGATCGGCTGCTGCAGGCCGAGCCAGGCGATCGGTTTGACACTGCCCAAACGGCGCTCGCCGCTTTAGAGACCGCTCAGACCAAAGTGCGCATTGCCAACGACAGCAAGGTAGCGACGCTAGTCGCCTCACCCGGGCTGCGACAGCTAGCAGCCAATCAGCTTGAGACCACAGCCGCCCCGGCCGCTATTCCCTCCCGCTACCTGTGGCGAATTTTAGCCGGTACGCTGGTTGGGCTGCTGCTGTTCGGTATCGGCGTCAAAGCCTTTCAATGGAGCAGCTATCGGCTGACGCTGCTGCGCCAAACATTCAGCCAGGACTGGCGCGTCTGGCCGCGTCTAAGCTATCCAGAGGCCACCGCTCAGGAGCTCACCAACCTGCTAGCAGACGGCAGCATTCAGCTGCGCCCGGCCGCCGCTACCGCCTTTTGGCAAATGACCAGCGCTGCCCAGGCCGAAGGCATCCGGCTGTATCCACTCACCGGCCACCTCACCCGTGCCGAGCAGCGCCAGCGGGCGACGCAAGAAAAAGACTATGTCACCGGCTACGCAATCGATATTGCCGATTTAGACGCCGCCGAATCTAGCGATCGCGCCCTTAGCTTTGCCCAGACCCGCGCCTTTCGCTGGCTGCAGAGCAACGCTACCGACTACAGCTTTGAGCCATCCGTATCAGACGGCAGCCGTGAACCCTGGCACTGGCGCTACGTTGGAGATACCAAAAGCCAGCAAATGTTTGAAGAATAAGCTTCTCCCACGCCATTTAGCAGCGACGTTCTAGCAGCAACAGAACCCCACCGTCCAATCAAACCTTCACCCCAATCTGCTCCGCCGCCGAGAGCCGGTGTAGAATTTGACGACAGTACTGATTAAATCGAGTCGTGGTCCGAAACTCTTCCGTACGTGGATGCGGCTCGTCTATGGCAATATCATCGACGACGCGCCCAGGGCGTGCCGCCATCACCACAACGCGCGACGAAAGATAGACCGCCTCATAAATGTTGTGGGTAACAAACAAGACCGTCCAATGCTTTTGCTCCCACAGGTGCAGCAGGTCGCTATTGAGCCGGCTGCGCGTCATCTCATCGAGAGCACCAAAAGGCTCATCCATCAGCAGTACGTTGGGCCTAGTCACTAAAGCCCGCGCAATCGAAGCCCGCATCTTCATTCCCCCCGATAGCTGACGCGGGTAGCTCTGCTCAAATCCTTGCAAATCCACCAGGTTTAGCGCCTCTTGAATATCTGCGCGCGCCGCGCGCCGCGACTGCCCCTCTAGCTTCAGCGGCAGATGCACGTTGTTGACTACGTTAGCCCAAGGCATCAGCGCCGCATCTTGAAACACAAAAGCCAGCTTACGCGCAGCGGCCGGCAGCGACCAGTCAATCTGACCGCCGGTAGGCTTACCTAGACCCGCAACCAGCTTCAAGACGGTGCTCTTGCCACAGCCCGAAGGCCCCACCAGGCTAACAAACTCCCCAGCTTGCACAGCGAAATCCACGCCTCGCAGGGCGACCGTGCCATTGGCATACACTTTATCGAGCTGGCTGAGCCTAAGCAGCGACGGATAGGACATTGACAAGCACTGAAAATGAACGCTTTTCCAGCCTAGCGGCTTTCTGTATCGGCAAATGTCAATAATTTTACTGGGAGGAGCCTGTAAGTAATTTCAGCGGCTTGGCTTGAAGAGTCCCATAGCTCTCTTAGACAGTCATGCTATGCATCTCCAATATCGCCTGCGCTTTATAGACTACAGTGAAGCATTCAGAACCCATTTCACCTCAAAAGCTGGATTCCGCTGGTTTTCATGGATTGGCAGCTCGCTGCTCCTGCTCAGCAGTCTCACCTTCGCAGCCAGCAAAGTCCTTTATCCTCAAAACCCATGGAGTCATCACGCATGGATAACTTTGCTGCTCTGGTTCGGGACAGGGCTGCTTTTCTGGCCGCCGTTAGGGCTGTTCTATCGACTCATGGGTAAGCTAGCCTGGCAGCAAAGCAAGCACAAAAATCAGGTTCTGTCTTTGGAGGTGAAAGAAGATGGCCTCACCGTTGGCACTGAGCTAGCCCAGTCGCGCCTGCAGTGGAAAGCCCTGATTAGCTATCGCGAAAGCGCTCACTTATTTTTGGCCTATTACACCGCTCGAACGTTTTACACGATTCCCAAACGGGCATTTCCTTCTGAAGCAGCAATACAGCAATTTAGACAGCTTTTAAAAAAGCAGATTGATCAGGCATAGCTTCATTCCTGCTGGCGCGCAATCCTCACCTGCGGCTGGCGGTCGAGCCCGATGAGCTGGAGCTAATCAATACGCCGCTGTGGCATCGGTATAAGCGATTGCCGGTGAGATTGGATAGTGGCCAAAGCGTCATTAGCGGTCGTTGCAACGCTAAGGAAGTCCCCAAACGCTGCGCGTCCGGCTGGGAGCACTCTCAGCGTAGTATACGACAATCAGATAAGGTTGCTCGCGTCCTGGGGGGTGTTTGACATCGCCGTCAACGGCCAAAGCTGGACCGCCGCCGCCGTCAAGGTTGACTGCATCCCAGCATCCCACGTCGCTCGACCGAAGGACATTGGAGAATTCAGCCAAGTTCAGAGCAGCGGGCTCTTGAAGCAAGACATAGTGGAATTGCTTCTTATCTGATGAGAGGCATAGCGCGGCTCTTCGAGTTTCTTCAGTCTCGTTGATGATGAATCTATCGCCATGCCCCTGATCTCTGGCTGCCTGCCTCGAATAGACGACCTGCCCATCTGCCAGGAGCCTTGGCCCTGAAGTAACCGCAAACAAATAGTTGCTCCAGTCGGGCTGACTCGAAGACCAGCTGTAGGCCTCGCCTGCATTATAGGTTTGCATGTCAGCTATTAAGCCTGCCTCTTGATCGGAAGACCGTATGCTGAATACGGTTCCTTTGGTCCAATCTTGAGCGGAACCCTCTACAAGGACACCCTCGGAATAAAGCGGAAAAGTCGTAGGATCACAGCGGTTTTGCCTGCTGAAGATGCCGCCCATCACCAGTGCAGCCTGCTGGCTCTCTGCAAATCTTCTGAAGCTATTTTCTCCATTGACGGTGCAGTCCCTCACTAGGGAAAAAGCGACATTAGGGTTCGATAGACTGACAGACGCCTTCCAAAGTTGATAATTCCTACCATTGGCCGCCAAATTTACTTGCTCGGCTGAAACCGGTGGCAGGAACTGCTGCTGTAACTCTCGTCTGTAGGCTTCGATTTCTGATTCGAGCCCAGGGGGCCACTTGTTCGTATCGAGAAAGGTTTTAACAATTGGATAGTTGGCTGCTCTCTGTCGCTCCGAATTGGGAATAGCCTCCTTAGGTTGCTTTTCGAATGAATCAATCAAGTAATCAAAGAAGAAACGGTCTCCTGCATTCAACTCAATCGACTCAGCCGTTGCCGGATTGCCAGGTAACGTTATCCTGACGCTGCCAATGAGGTCATCAACAACGTAGCCCTCATCGGTAAGCCCCATGTGTATGAGTGTGCGCTCATCGTTGAGCGGCGAAATCAGTAGCTCATAAAAGTATCGTACCGAAAAGACGCATGACGTCGCTTGATCAGAAGATGCTTTTTCCTCGAACTCTTCTAGAGACTGACGCACATTAGCATAGGCAATATTAGAGGGCGCGTAATACTCCTGAGCACGACATCGCAAAAATAGATCTACAGTCTGTAGCTGGGGAATGTTATTCGGAACATCAACCCTCCAGTGGTCTTCACGGGCTATAGCGCAGTCTCTGCCACCTCTTTCTTCGCAACGTTCGATTGCTTTCTGGCATGTACTAGAAACAACTTTTTGAACAGAATCAGCGGCAGTTGGGGAGTTTCGCTTTCTGATGGACCATTGACAGCACGCATAGGCAATGGAACAACTGCCGCA
>JAAHIA010000820.1 GCA_010671975.1 Leptolyngbya sp. SIO4C1
AGTGGCAAATTGCTACGACCAGTCAGCTAGTCGATCGAGGTATTGTGCCGCTGGTTGGCATCGCGCTACTGTTCACCGGATTTTGGATTGAAAGCTACGTCGGCAGCCGGCCGCGCCGCGCTAACCTGCTGCTAGATGCTCGATTTTGGACCTGTGTTCTATCCACAATTCTCGGCATCGTTTTCTTGATCTTGACCTTTGTACATCCCAATAACGTACGGCTACAGAGTCAAGAAGCTCTCACCCAGGTAGCGCAGGAGGCCGATCAGGCCGCCTCAGAGTTAGAACAGCGGCTTGGCGCAGAAGTCTCGCAACAGCGCAGCCAAATCGATACGCTACTGCAGGATCAAGAGCGGCTAAATCAGGCAGTCGAGAGCGGTCAGGTGACGGAAGAGCAGGCTGCCCAAATTGAGCAGTTTCGGCAAAACCCAGAAGCGGTAGACGACTATCTGCAGCAGCAGGCAGCTCAGCTCGAAACGCGACTAAAGACCGAAATCGGCAGCCGCCGCGATCAGGCCACCGGTCGCGTGCGCTTAGAAGCCCTCAAAGCCAGCATTCGAATCGCTGCTAGCAGCCTATTGTTGGCAATTGGCTATACCGCCATTGGCTGGCTGGGGCTGCGACGGCTGCTGTCCTCTACGGCCGGCTAGCTCAGGGCCGACATCATCGCCTGCTGCGCCACGGCCTGATAGACGCTAGCAAGGTAGCCCATCACCGCCTGCGTATCGCCAGCCGGCAGCGGCATATCACCCAGCACGTCTAATACCGTCTGATCGGAAGGCGTAATCACCACCAGGGCCGGATCCAGCGGTTCATCGTACTGCCAAAACTGCTCAACCTGAAGCGGCTCGTTGGCAGCCACAGGCGCAGGTTTGGCAGTAGCAGTCTCGCTTGGCTCGGCAGCTGCCTCTGGACTAGCCTGCAGTCGCTTTTGCCGCAGCGCTGCTAAAATCTGAGCCTTAGTCCGACCGCGCAGCTGAAATAGCACAAACGGATCTTCTCTAAAAAAGTCGCCAAGCTGATAGTAGACAGCCGCAATATGCTTGCAGGGATTTTTCGGGTCAGGGCAGCTACAGCGCGAATGTACGTCTGAGAGCGTAAAGGGAAACAGGCTTAGGCCGTTAGCCGTAAAAACCTCTTCAATATT
>JAAHIA010000821.1 GCA_010671975.1 Leptolyngbya sp. SIO4C1
CCGACCTACAGTCCGCCGCCTGCTTGTGCCTCAAAGAAAAAGCAGCGACAGTTGGACTGCCGCATTGAGTTCGATAGGATCACTCGTTTCTCAGGCTGAGACCAACTTAGTTTTCTGCACCACTAAGCAAGCAAACCTTCAAAGACGCGGCTCGTAAGTTGACAGGCCCCAAGAAACGAGCGTTTACGGCTCAGGTCGCCCTGGATTATTTTGATGGCTCAGCGCGCAAGACAGAGGCTGTGATGGGCTGGGACCGAGTGAGCATTCAACGCGGCTTAGAGACGCTAGCGACTGGAGTCCCCTATAAGGACAACTACACCGCTCGAGGCCGCAAGAAGTGTGAAGAGACCTTGCCCCATCTAGCCGACGATATTCGCGAGTTGGTTGATGGCCAAGCGCAAGCCGACCCCAAGTTTCAAACCCAGTTCCAGTATCTCAAAATGAGTGCAAGAGCAGTGCGTGATGCACTGATTAGCGAGAAAGGCTACAGCGATGAGGAACTGCCTTCACGCCAGGCAATCGGGCGACTATTGAATCGGCTGGGCTATCGTCTTCGTAAACCCTCAAAACCAAACCCCTGAAGAAGCTGCCAGAAACCGATGCGATATTTGAGCATGTGGCAGCGGCTAATGCTGCGGCTGATAGCGATGCGAGCGTATTGCGCCTCTCGATTGACTCAAAGGCTAAAGTCAAACTAGGAAATCTATCACGTGGTGGCCAAGATCGCCGGCAGCGCGCGCCGCAAGCTGATGACCACGATACCGAGTGGCACAGCGTTTTATTGCCATTTGGCATTCTCAATATGCAAACCGATGAATTGGCTATCTACATGAGCCAATCTGCTGAAACGCCTGACTTTATTGTCGATTGGCTAGAGCATTGGTGGGCGACTAATCAAGCCGACTACCCGGAAATCAAAACCTTAGCTATCGACCTCGACAGTGGCAGTGCCACCCGCTCTGACCGCACTCAGTTCATCAAACGCATGGTCAGCTTTTCTAGAGACAGCGGCTTGGTGTTAGATGTCAAGGGGGTTAGACGTGACGCGACAGAGGTGTTGTCGTGTTAAGTGTCATTTGATAGAGACTAACCAGGCTCAAATTGAGACTAACAGGCGAAACGACAGGCAGGGATCCAAACGAC
>JAAHIA010000822.1 GCA_010671975.1 Leptolyngbya sp. SIO4C1
ATTCGATATTCCCAACGATACACAGGGGCTGGTGGTTATGGAAGCGGTGATGGGTGGTCCTGCCAGCCGTGCAGGCATTGAGTCTGCGGATTTCGCCGAAGAAATCACGAATGCGCGTGCTGTGCCGGAAAGTGTGGATGTGATCACCGCGATTGATGGTCAACCAATTTCTGGAATCAGCGAGTTGATCGGCTATCTGGCGTCGGAAACGTCGCCGGGACAAACCGTCACGCTGGATGTGTTGCGTCTGAGCGATGACGGCATCGACGAAATGCAGTTTGAAGTTACCGTCACACCACGTCCATAGTTTTTGTAGTCTTTTGGCTCACGGCGGCATGCACGAAATGTCGCCGTGAGTAACGTTAGTGCACCTCATATTGTGATTGCAGAAACTGCATGAACTCGATCAGCGCGCGGCGTCTGCTGGAAATGGAAAGCATCTCATCTTCGCTCATCTCGCCGAGCGTTTTTGTGAATCCTGCGGGGACGAAGATATTGTTCCAGCTATAGCCGTTGCCGCGTGGCTCCGGCGGAATTTCCCCCGGCACGACCCCCACAAATTTCCGCACCAGTTGCCCATCTGTGAAGCCAATCGCGGAGATCGCATCCGCGTGTTTATCGCTAAAAGCGTGCATCATCTTGCAGATGTTATTCAGCCCTGCGGGAACGAGGAACGTCGCTGTCATCCCACCCGGCAAGCCACCCCACGCACGGATCGCCAGCGCGGATTGCTCCACGAACACCGGCTTTTTGAGGATAGAATAGGCGCGTTTTGCCTTATAGATGGCGACTTCGCCGGCATCCAGATGTTGGATGTCCTCAATTTCGATGGGCGCGGACTGGAGTTTTGTGTTCAGGATTTGCTCGTACATGCGGAGCTTGTTGATGTTGGTGGTGGCGACATAAAGCTCCGTAACGGAGAGCGAAGGCGCGCTCCCTTCACGTACGCCTATCCTGCGGAGCGGGTTAAATACCAGCCGTTCAATTTCAAACAGCCCGTTCAACAGGCGCACGGTCGCTTCCGGCGTGAAGCCATCCAGAATCGGAATGACCGGAAACTTGCTGATCTTTTCCGGAATGTCCATCTCAGCGATCATAATCGGCGCGATGGGCTTTTGCAGGCGC
>JAAHIA010000823.1 GCA_010671975.1 Leptolyngbya sp. SIO4C1
TTTACATCGCGATCCATTTGACAGAATGCTGATCTGTCAGGCATTACAGAATGCTTTAACCATTGCAACTGTTGATAAGGCAATTCGTGCTTACTCAGTAGATGTCATGTAGCAGCGCAGCTCAACACTACTGTGGTGCGGACGGCACAAAGGTTATTGGTGAAAAGTTTGAGGCAATCTGCCGCCGCACGACCCAAGAAATAGATGAAGAACTGGGAGTCTGCAAATCGGAGGTGAAATTCACCAGAATTGCTGAGGCTGCCGAGTATCGAAAGAGTCTGGCCAAAGATCGGCAGTTTCAGCAAGTTGCCACCAGCTAACATTTGCGTGCAACGGACTGCTGGATAAAGGAAAAGAAGCCTATAGCTGCTTAGCACTGTCTCTGCTACGAAAAGCCTACGGCATGGCTTCGCTTACCACCCACATGAACCCCGATAATCTCTCGGGTACGCTCATCGAGCGCTAGCCATGTCCACTGCTTGTTACCTTTGTGGTCTACGAATGACCATAGTTCATTACACTGCACCCTCATAGCCCCTTTTTTTGGGGCCGCACCTAGGCCTGCCTGGGAGTCTGCTGTGATTTTTGATTGACTTAGTCTTGTAGCCACTGTTCTGAGACTTACACAGCCCTGGCAATACCTGCCATTGAGATGCGCTCGTATGTTTGGAATTACAGCTGGGGCAGAGGGGCATTAATTTGCATCAAGATTCCCAGCCTACGGTCGATTAAACGCGCTGCTGCAAGCGAGTGGAGCTAGAACTGATAAGCAAGTGGCTTGTAAAGATTATGACTCTAAACTTAGATTTACCACTCGAACTGGAGCAGTACCTCTTGCAAGAAGCTGAGCAGCAAGGTCTATCGATTGAAGCAATGACCCTACAGCTTTTGACGAAATCGCTTCAACTCAAGCAAAAACAATCTGAAGCCGTTGATATGCTCCAGTCCTGGATTGAAGATGAGGACGTTGAAGAGCAGCGGGAGACAGGCGAGTATTTAGTTCAGGTGCTAGATGAGGATCGGCTTTCTGACCGCAAGTTATTCCCGCTTGAAATGAAAGGGATTACATGGTAAGACATCTAATCATATTGGATGCAGGGCCAATTGGCCTGGTTACAAGCAA
>JAAHIA010000824.1 GCA_010671975.1 Leptolyngbya sp. SIO4C1
CACGTATTCTGCGGCCATATCAACCTAGCCGCAGAATACGTGGCTAGGCCGATTGAGTATCAGATGATTTGCTAGCGCCAGCGTCAAACGCACCCGAGACAGCATGGGGCGCTCAGACTTGAAGCAATGAAACCGAAACGGCCCCTGCATCCAAGGTTTACTTAAGTTGGCCAGCGAATCGCGCAGCAAAAAAACATCGGTTGGCACCGATGCTAGCTCACCATAAGCGCTTAAAACATCTTGGATATAGGATTGAATACCGCCTTCACAGCCGAATACTTCAATAAAAATAAAGGTAGGTCGAAAAGCTGGCTTAAGCGAGCTAGCAATCATAGCAGTGTTTAGGCATAGGTTTTTAGGGATAGGGAGCTTAGAATAGCCGAGCAGTCGGCAGGCTCAAATCGACCGTTGGCTGATCCTAGAGGCTGATCCTGAATATTTAGTCTCAACAAAATATCAATAAAATAAAAATTAAGCTTCAGCGCTCAGTAGAGTTTTTAAGCATCCCTAGCATATTTCACTATCCAGAGACAGTTGCGATCGCGATCGCGCTTGTATTCCACCTGATCGGCGAGTCGCCTCAGCAAAAACCAGCCGTAGCCGCCCTCGCTCAGGGTACCCGGCTCAGGTTCTTGAATCAGACTGGGATCAAAGGGATCGCCCCAATCCCAAATCTGCGCTTCAATGCGATCCATCCACAGGTGCAGCTCAAGCTGAATCGGTGTTTCAGCTGGCAGTTCGGCGTGCGCATGTCGAACTGCGTTGGTAAACCCTTCAGCCAGGGCTAGATTGAGCTGATCGTAAGCATCTTTGACCCAGGGCATTCCTGAGGTCGCACAAAACCTCTGGAACCACTGCTGAACCTCGGTCAATTGCTCGAGCTGACTCTGGACTATCAGGTTATCTTGCTTCAGCATGTCCGTCCTAGCTGCACAAAAAGGGACAGAGAGCCCAGGGATCGATGCTATCGTTCCAGAATCATACCTCAAGGGTCTTGAGATACGGCTAAGTCAAACTACTGGCTTAAAGCGATCTATATAAATCATCTGACGCAGCAAAAATCCCCTACTTACCAAGCTACATAGCCTTGACGTATAGGGGATCTTAGAAGCTTTACACAAGA
>JAAHIA010000825.1 GCA_010671975.1 Leptolyngbya sp. SIO4C1
TTTAAGCCGGAGATGTGGCGGCGGAATGCAAGGGCGGCAAGAGATAGGGAGATACCGTCCTAAAAACGATTCACCAAACCAGACCGAGCGGCAGCGTGAACCCTGGCAAAACGGCTTCGCCTGACAGCGTTTTGGAATTCTGCAAAACTTCAACCGGCCGATCCTGTCGATAGACTTCCACGCTTCTGTCCTGGCGATTGAGCAGCCAGCCTAGCCGAACGCCGTTGGCCTGATATTCGCGCATCTTGGCTCGCGTTGTCTCTAGTTGACGATAAAGGCATTCATGACACTGCCGCTGTGACTTGGCCTATTCTAACCGGCAGAAACTATTGGCGTTAAAATTGTTAAGTTCCATACGTTTCCAGCTATGACCGTTGAACAAAAGCCATCCGATACTGCTGCTGTTGAAGCAAAACCTGCTAAAAGCTGGGGGCAGACGGTGCGCGAAAATTTGAAGCTGGTTGCGATCGCGCTCACCATTTCTCTGGTCGTGCGCATCTTCATTGCCGAGCCGCGCTACATTCCCTCGAACTCGATGGAGCCGACGTTGCACATCAACGATCGGCTGCTGGTCGAGAAAGTCTCTTACCGACTGCATGAGCCAGAGCGCGGCGATATCGTCGTGTTTGAGCCGCCACCGCAGCTGCAGGCGATTGGCTATAGCGCTGACCAAGCCTTTATCAAGCGGGTGATTGCCCAGCCGGGACAGACGGTGGAGGTAAGCCAGGGCAAAGTATTCGTAGATGGGTCGCCGCTGAGCGAAGCCTACATTGCCGAGCCGCCCGCCTATGAGATGCCGCCGGTGCAGGTGCCAGCCGGCTCTCTATTTGTGATGGGCGACAATCGCAACGACAGCAACGACTCGCACGTCTGGGGCTTTTTACCAGAAGAAAACGTGATTGGCCGCGCCGCGTTTCGGTTTTGGCCGTTTTCGGAGATTGGCTCTATTGAGGTAGCTGCTTGAGTACAAGATATTGTAGAAAGTCCCCCAAACCCCCGATTTCGGGGGCTTTGAGTAGAGTCTTCTTGCTGTAAACGCCTAGCTGAGCTGCGATCGCTCGCCAAGCTGGCTGTACAGAAACTGTGAGCTTTGACAGCAAGCTGAAAGGTGAGCGAAG
>JAAHIA010000826.1 GCA_010671975.1 Leptolyngbya sp. SIO4C1
CGAGGTCTGTTTTCCCCGTTCAAGTGCGTGGATGCGATTGAAGCCGCCTTCAGCCTGCCGTTTGAAGAAGGCATGAAGCGTGAGCGTAAACTGTTTATGGAGTGCATGGAGTCCCCACAGCGTTCGGGCCTGATTCATGCCTTCTTCAAACGGCAGGCTGAAGGCGGCTTCAATCGCATCCACGCACTTGAACGGGGAAAACAGACCTCGCGCTTTTTTCTGCAATCCGGCGCGGAACTGTTCAAAAACATCACTACCCTTGTCGGCCTCGAGCTTGTCGGTCAGATCCCGTACGCGACGAACCCGCTTGCCTTCATCGGCAATGTTCTGTGCGTAGGCCAGACCAACGGCTTTGATGTCGCTGCCATCTTCAACCGCATCAACAACGCCCAGCGCCAGAGCGTCTTTGGCGCCGACAAACTCACCGGAGGTAATCATTTCCAGGGCTTTCTGCGCGCCAGTCAAACGCGGCAGGCGCTGGGTGCCCCCGGCTCCGGGCAACAAGCCCAGCTTTACTTCCGGCAGTCCCACCTTGGCGCTGCTTAGCGCGACCCGGTAGTGACAACCCAAGGCGGTTTCCAGGCCACCGCCCAGCGCAGTGCCGTGAACAGCCGCAACAATTGGCTTGTCGCTGTTCTCATACTGGTCAACAACGGACGGCAGCCCTGGATCCTGCATGGGCTTGCCGAACTCGCTGATGTCGGCCCCGGCAATAAAGGTGCGGCCTTCACACACCAGCAAGAGAACCTTGGCGTCGGCGTCTTTCTGGCCCTGCTCCAGTGCAGCCACCAGGCCGGAACGAACCGCATGGCTGAGGGCGTTCACTGGCGGATAGTTCACGGTGATCACGCCAATGGAGCCTTCCCGGTTATAAGTCACGACCTCAGACATAATATCTCCTCGCCATATATGGAATGTAGTTTTAACAAGCGAAACATAGTCACGATTTAATACAAGTTTTCGGCAGGTTTCAACCATGGACTAGAATGCAGGCATAAAAAAACCCCAGAACGAATTCTGGGGTTTTTACTCCAAGGCCGGGGGAGACGGCGGTGAGGGCGTTCCGAAACCGTGCGGAGCCATGGATGGCGGAGCCGAGCGTACAGGGATGTATT
>JAAHIA010000827.1 GCA_010671975.1 Leptolyngbya sp. SIO4C1
TGTGTGACTGTCACAAGTTCCGATAGTGGAGGGCTCCAATGCGAGTGAGCGCTAGGGCATCAGAGCGTGGGTGATAGGGACTCCCCGCATCAATATCGAGCATTGCATATCGTGTATTGGGGCCAAACCGCACTCCATAGAGGGCACTCCCCTGCTCGATGAGTCTATCTGAGAGTGGATAGCGGGATTCAGTAAGCCACTCTGGTTTTTTGCCGGGGTCTGGATGAGGGGAATAGAGAAAATCAAATCTGTGCGGCCAAAGTCTGAGGAACTCATCTGAGGATTCCTCTACGTACTTTGGTCGCTGCACCGTGGATACAGACGCCATTTATTTGCTGCGGTAGTGGGGCAAAACCACCAGCCAGAGCGCATTTCATGGATTGCTTGTCATTTACGGGAATGGCCCGTAAAATAGCACTAGAACTCTGTGGACGGACTAACCTCGAGTCGCCAAACTTCCGTTAGTGTCGTCCCAGCTGGTGGAAAAAATCTAAAATCGAGAGCCTTCATCTTGCTGGATGAGGGTTTTTGGTTTTTAGGGGCTCATATCACTTCCTCCTGGGGGCGCAGCATTGAAAGATAATACGCCTATTAGCAGCGGTTGGCTTGATCATTGATAAGTTGCGTGAGCCAGGGGCGCACTTTGGGCGGTAGTTGAGAATTGGGTGTGTGTTCCACCCTCATGTGATTAATCCAACCTAAATCGATTTTCACTTTAGATCACTAATTTTCTTTTTGCACATTAGGTTTTCTTATAGTGTTTGATTGGTGTACTTTAATTCAGTTGTTTGCTATAACTCAGGTCATAGTCACATAGATAGCAAGGTGGGAGTATGCTTGTCCTAGAAGGCGCAGAAACCCAAATGAAGCTAAGATTCGGCGAATGGTTTAAGCTTGTCCGCACTCGAGCTGATGTATCTCAGAAGGATATTGCGGATACCCTTGGCGTCAAGGTTCAAACGGTTGGCAACTGGGAAGCAGAGCGCAGTGTGCCAAAGCTTGACCTTAATCAAACGTTCCTGCTTTGCTCGATGCTGAAGGTACCCCTTGAGACTGCTGCCAAAGCATTCCGTGGAGAAATTGAGATAAGTGTCTAACCCATAGGCATATCA
>JAAHIA010000828.1 GCA_010671975.1 Leptolyngbya sp. SIO4C1
TGCTAGAGCGCCATCCCCATATTCAGTCTCAGTACCTGATAGATCGAAGCACAACCGCACCAATATGCTTCGGTGGACTTATTATAGCTGGGGAAACTAAGGTCACAGGATTGGCTCAAAAATTAGGCCATACTTACCCTCTGGTTTTATCCCCTTCTCTTCTATTGTGTCAAAAACGCTCTGTAAAGTCTGTGGAACCTGATGCCCCTTTACTAAATTCTCCAGGACAGTTTTGGCCTGCCCCCGATATCTCACGGGCGGCCTTTGTCGCCCCGAATGCCACGCTGATTGGTCAGGTTGAGCTACGGGCCGGTGCCAGCATTTGGTACGGTGCGGTGCTGCGCGGCGACGTCGAACGAATTCAAATCGGCGCTCACAGCAACGTGCAAGACGGCGCAGTGCTGCACGGAGACCCTGGCCAGCCAACCGTGCTCGAAGACTATGTCACGGTTGGTCACAAAGCCGTGATCCACAGCGCTCATATTGAACGCGGCTGCCTGATTGGCATCGGCGCCATTGTCCTCAACGGCGTGCGCGTCGGCGCTGGCAGCATGGTCGGAGCCGGTGCGGTGGTCAATAAAAACGTGCCAGCAGGGTCGCTGGTTGTGGGCGTGCCGGGTAAGGTGTTTCGTCCACTGTCTGAGACAGAGCAGCAGGATCTCGTGGAGCATGCTGAGCGGTATGAGCGGCTGGCGCTAGTGCACGCGGGGAAGGGGGGGGACCTAGGATTTGTGACGGAAGGGTGAAGGAAGATGGGGGGTAAAGAGGATGGAAGGGTTAGAAAAGGGGAGACTCGACATTGACCAGTAAATTTTTTCAGCCTGATGCTGACTTGCAGACTGCGTTAAATAACGCCCTCGATGCGACTTGGGCAGAATTTCCGCGATTGGCGCAAAATCAGGTGGCAGCGACCTGGATTGTGTATGACCCACCCTATATCGTCAACACGGACGGGGCACTGAGCGCTGAGGCTTTCTGGCCGCATTCGCCGCGCGGCGCGAGCTATCGCGGCGTAGAGCTGATTTATCCGGCCAGCGTGGTGAAGCTGTTTTACCTCGTAGCTGCTCATGAATGGCTGGAGCGCGGCATGATTACGGCTTCGAGA
>JAAHIA010000829.1 GCA_010671975.1 Leptolyngbya sp. SIO4C1
CCCGATCTCTGTACAAAAATTACCCACGCATTTCGTTCTTTTGCGATGGGTTTGAGTGAATCAATGAGTGCAGTCGCGATTCCCTTTCTTCTAAAAGATTCCTTCACTGCTAGGTCATAGATGTAGATTTCGCTGCGCGTTTGCTCAAATTTTTTTAACTCGTATGCGGTTAGACCGCCCACAACGCGATTTTCAACTCGCGCAACCACGGCGATGAAGGTTGGGCTATCCAATAACTTACCGAGATACTGATCCGATGGTTGTTTTTCTTGATATGTATCTGGCTCGTTGAATTCTGTTCCAAAGCACTCCAATAGGTCCCGCATTAGTAAAATGTCATTACCTCTAAGCCGCTTGATCTCAAAATTCATCTGGCGAACCGTGAGCGCTACATTGGCATATAACTCTTACCCCAAATCGTAGCAGAGTGACACTTCCAGATGCCTCAATCTGAGCAGAGAGGCATCAGCGATCGCCGCAGCGATGGACCATTCCAGGCCGGTTTCTAAAACGCGATCGCTTGACGATCGCGCCAAAATTTCCCAGTTTCCCCATGGGCTATCTCTGTGGCAAGCCAGATAGCGGTGTCGGCTCCCTGTTCGGGCGATTGCGGTGCAGGCGGGCCATCTCGTCACTGCCGGCACACCCCTCGCCCAACTTGGCACCCGTAACTTGCAAACCCAGCGCCAGCAGCTGGAAGCGGATCAAGCTCAAGCATTAGACCTGTTGCGAAATAGGTGATAATGGTAAAGCGTTGCTGAGGCTGCCTGCACCATGCTCGATATCAATCGCATCCTGAAAAGTGACCGCCTGATGGGGGCTTTGACCGGCCTCAATCGAGCCGCCTTTGACGCACTCGTGCCTAGCTTTACTCAGGCATACCAAGCCGCACAGCTCAGCTCAAAGCAGCGACAGCGAGCCCCCGGAGCAGGACGAAAAGCCAATATCGATAGCATCCCAGATAAGCTATTCTTCATCCTTCTATACTTCAAGGTCTATCCAACCTTCGACTTGGATAGCTATCCAGGATCTAAGGTTTTGTTATCCAAACAACCTCTCTGAATAGCTATCCAAGTCGAAGGTTGGATAGACCTTGAAGTATAG
>JAAHIA010000083.1 GCA_010671975.1 Leptolyngbya sp. SIO4C1
ATAGAATAAGAGGGATTTCTCATAATAGCGGCGATTTTCAGGACCAAGCGTAAATCGCCGCTATTATGAGAAATCCCTCTTATTCTATTAAGTTTAGTTTAAAAAACAGGCTGAAACGCCGATTATTTCGTTGTACTATTCGCTCAGGTCAGCCTCTTTCAAAGAATTTAAATATTGACAACCCGCCCCCTCCATACCGCACAATGATGCGACCACTCGATGAAAGCGCCTGGCTCAAACTGCTTTTGAAGCTGCGCACATCTAGTGCACATTTAAGAAGGCAGGCCCGATTATGAGTCAGCATCGGCTCTGTGCGCCCATAGCCGTGAGTGGCTCTGTCTAGGTTCATCGACTCTACCCCCTGCTGCAACCACCGAGGTTTCCTATGAAAGTTACCGTCAGTATTCTGGCTGAGATTCCTGAAGAGCTGCATGAGTCACTCAAAAGTTTTCTAGAAACGCATCCTAGCTGGGATCAAGATCGCGTTTTCTCTGCAGCGCTTTCCCTGTTTTTGCTGCAGAACGGTGAGAGCGATCGCCGCGCCTCTAAAGTCTATTTGGATACGCTGTTCAACTACGCTGCTTAGGCCGCGATCTGGGGCCGCGATCTGGGCTAGTAGCTTAAGCGCAGATATCAGGACAAATTTGCAACTTTATTTGGGAGTTCTAGAAGATAGCCCTGCAATTTAGCCACCTCAAGGCTGCTGGTTTGGGTATAGTAGACTAATACAGCGATTTTCTATGACGCTTATGTCCGCTTGTCCTGCTGATAGGCCTGTTTCCTTTCGGGCGGCAACGCAGGGGGCTAGAGCACTGAAAGAAGTTTTTCAGACCATCACCTTAGAAAGCTGCCCGAAAGTCTATAACTTTCATATGCATACCCGGTGCTCCGATGGCAAGCTGAGCCCGGAAGACTTGATGAGTCAGGCAGTTGACCTCGGATTAAGGGGGATGGCAATCACCGATCACCACAGCGTTAAGGGCTATCTCAAAGCTCGACGCTGGATGGAAGATTGGCGCTGGCGTCATCCGTCCGCCTGGCAGCCGCTCAAAAGAAGCGCGGCCCATCGCGCTGTCAAGCCGCTGCCGCGCCTGTGGTCCGGCATTGAAATCAACGCTCGGCTGCTGGAAACGGAAGTTCATATCCTGGGCTACGCCTTCGACTGGACCCATCCGGCGCTGCAGCCCTACCTGCAGGGCTGCGCTTCTCACCCGCAAGACCGCCAGGCGGCAAAAGTGATTGCTGCGATTCAGCAGGCTGGGGGAATAGCTGTGCTAGCGCATCCGGCTAGGTATCGCCACGCGGTGCTAGCAGAGCTGATTGAGACAGCCGCAAGGCTTGGCATCGATGGGGTCGAAACCTATTACGCCTACGACAATCCGCCAGTCTGGCGGCCTAGCCCTGAGAAAACGGCTCAGGTTAAGCGACTAGCCGATCGGTATCAGCTGCTCAATACCTGCGGTACCGATACGCACGGGCTGACGCTTACGCGTCGTCTCTAGCGGCCAGCCTTTTTTAAAGCCCAACCTGCACCATGACCAGGGTCAAAATGCCGGCACAGCCGACGGCCAGTAAAATACCTAGTCCAATCGACTGGCCTAAATGGGTTCTAGAAGAAGTCACTTTCATAAAAAGTATTCGGTTATACCGCAGTTGAATCTATGGTCAACAATAAAGCGCGGCGCGATAAACCGAAACGGAATGTGACAAACCGACAAATAAGGCAATATTACTTAAGGGTTTTTGCTGAAAGGACTCTTACCGGTGCAGTCTGCTACTCGGCGCTCTGGAGTACCTGACCAGGTTCGACGCAATTTTCGCTGTCGTAGCTCACATCAATATTGAACTCATAGGCGGCAGGGCCTTCAGCCGCTTCAAAAGGCACGCCGCGAACGGCAGAGAGAGCTTCCTGGTCGAGTTTGGCATAGCCCGTACTTCTGAGCAGAGCAGGTTCCTGAGCGATCGCACCGTCGGCATCAACGACAACGCCTACTAGCCCGTCAACCGGCGGATTCTCAACACAGAGGTGGAAGTTGGCAGCCATAGGCAGCGTTGCAGGTTCGGCCGTTTGCAGAGGCGCTTCTCCCGCCTGCGCCTGCGCTGCCGCTAGCCAATCGCCGCGAGCTGCTTCGGCGGCCTCGGAGGAAGTACCGGCTGCATCAAATTCTAAATCAGCCAGCAGCGCCTCTAGCTTGGAGGCCTCCTCAGGCGAAGTTGCCGCTGCAATCTGAGCATCTAGCTCGCTAGCGGCTGCTTCTGGGGCGTCTGCTTCAGGTTGAGCATCGTCTGCTGCTTCCGCCTGTGTATCGACAGAAGCTTCTAAATCTGTGCCTAATGCGGCAGCCCCGGCCATCCCATCAGCCTCGGCCGCTGGCAGCCCCTGTCGCAGCTCTTCTAACGTGGCGGAGTCGGGCTCTGCGGCACCGCGAGCCGCCCCGGCCGCCCCCAGCATGGTGCCGCCGTCGGCTGCCTCGGGGTCGGGCTTAGCAGCGATCGCGCCGCGCATAGATGAGCTGGCTGGCGGTTCGGCCGCTGCCTGCGGCGGCGTCTGAGGAGGGGCAGGCAAGGCAGGCAGCACAGAAGTACCGGCCCAAATTGACGGTGCCGGTGCCCGCCGAGGCGCAATCGATAGGGTAGGTCCGCTGAGCGGCGGCCGGTTCGGGACTGACGGCAGCGCTGGCTGCGCGGTTGAAGGGACCGGTCGCCGACCCGGCGCTGGCGTAGCGCGCGCGGAGAAAGTGGGAAAGGTTGGCGTAGGCAGCGGCTTGAGGCTGCTGCTATCGAGCTGCGTGGAAAGCTGCGGCCGGGTGAAGCTAGGCAAGCGCTGCTGCTCTGCGGCAGACAGCTCAACTAGGGGGACCGTGCGCTCAGCTTCTGCCGCTGGCTCGCTCAGGGCCGCTAGAGAAAACTGGCCGCTGCTAGGGCCAAAGGCAAACAGCAAACCATGAACGCCCACCGACGCTAAAACGGCAATACCGTAGGGGGCCTTGAGCGCGGCGATGACTGGCTTCGCTGCCGCTTTGAGCGGCGCTAGAGAAGTCATAACTTTAGAAGACTGCTTCATAGGAGCACAGCTAAGGACGTCATTGGGGGCAGGGCAAAGCCGCTACCTGAAACTGCCTAATCTGATTTTGCACAATCAGAATGGAAAAATAGGGGAGCTGTAAATCGGGATAAGCTCTTAAATCAGCATAAACAATTTGATGCTCGGTTGTGGCCCGTTCCACAATATAGCTATGTCGCAGCAGCTTGCAGCGGTGCAAAATCTGCCAAACCTGGCGATATACCGAGCTTACCTTAAGTAAAACCACCACATCTGCCCAGGTTAGGACAGTTTCTAAATCGCTAGCGCAGTAGAGCGCTGGCAGCACCGTCAGCCGCTGCCCTTGGACCGTCAGCGGCTGCCCCAGTACCGCCGCTGCCGCCAGCGGCGAACAAACCCCTGGAACGGCCTCGACTTGGGCGGCCGGCTGCAGCTGTAAAAGGCTCTGAGCCAAGTAAGTGAAGGTACTGTAAAAGCTAACGTCGCCTTCTGAGGCAAACACCACCGTCTCCCCGGCCTCGAGATAGCCAAGCACGGTCTGAGCGGCCTGCTGCCAGGCCGGCTGCAGCTGACTGAGCGCCTGTACGTAAGGGAAGTAGAGCGGCAGACGCCGCTGCTGCGGTTTGAGCCAGCCAGCGATTGCCCGTTCTGCCACCCCAGGCTGACCTTTCCGACCGGCTGGAAACGCGACCACCGATGCCGCTTGGAGCGATCGCAGCGCCTTGACGGTGATCAGCTCTGGATCGCCGGGACCAGCGCCAATGCCAATCAGTTTGCCTGTCGGTGGATGGGTAATCTTGATTGCTCCCTGCGGCGGTTTCAGCGCCTAACTCTAAACGGCTGACGCCGCGGCTACTGAGGCTTAGGCGTCGGGTTAGGCGGCCCTAGCCGCTTGGGCATTTCGGTCGGCTGAGTTTCGGCCACAGCCGGCTGCGCTGCTGGCTCAGCCTGGGGCAGTTTTTCGGCAATTAGCCGACCGGTACGCCGGCCGCCAGAGAGTCGCTTAATCAGCTGCGGGGTAGGATCGTGCAGCAGGTAGGTGATTGTATCACCCGCCTGCCAGCCTTCTTTTGAAAAGGCAATGTCCAGCTTCGCATCGCGCTGCAGGATCAGCGGCATCATATCGCCGTCGGCCGCAAGCTTGTTGAGCTGTTCGCGCTGCTCGTCTAGCTGATCGGCCTGCAGCTGCGTTTTGCCGAGCTGCACAGCGTTGTCATTGAGATAGGTGTTCCAGGTTTTAATGGGCAGCTTGGGCCTGAGAATCTTACTCTTGCGCTTAACCTCAGGCAGGGGTTTTTCAGCATCGCTGCGCGGTAGGACAGCCAGCACTCGCGGCGGCTGGAATTCCTCAGCGGCTCGCTCAGCCACGACAGAGTTGACTTCGCCGTTAGTAGTGATGGCCAAGAAAGTGCCGATCGAGCTGAGTCCTGCCTCCTCTAGGACGTTGGCATCTAGGGCGCTGCTGAGATAGACCCGCAAGCCGTCCGCTTCTGCAAGACGACAGGCTTCTTCGTCGGTGTCAATCATCACCACCGATTCACCCTGCTCTTGAAACTGCTTACCAATTAGCCGGCCTAGCGGATTGCAACCGACAATTACCAGCCCTGTCGCTTCATCCAGGGTGAGGCCTAGCAGCTTGGCCAGCTGGCGGGCCGTTAGCCCCTGCACAAAGACGGTCAGCATAATAGTGAGAAACACCAGCGCCTTGATCGCGTCTCCGCCGTTGATGCCGCGCTCGGTCAGTAAAATTGCAAATAGGGAGGCGACTGAAGCTGAGACGATCCCGCGCGGAGCAATCCAGCTCAGAAACAGCTTCTGCTGCCAGTTGAGCGTACTGTTCCAGGTGCAGCTCCAGATATTGAGCGGCCTAACCACCAGCATCAGCGCCAAAACGGTAAACACCGAGCCGCGACCTAGCGCAAAGATACTGGCGATGGACAGATCGGCTGCTAGTAAGATGAACAAGACCGATACCGAAAAGACGGTAAGCTGCCCCTTAAACCGGCGCAGCAGACGCTCATCAGGAACTGACAGCGCTCTGAGCACAATCCCGGCGGTGACGGCCGCCATCAGCCCAGATTCGCCGCGAATGGTTTGAGCCAAGCCAAAAAGGCCCCAGACGCTGGCTAAAACGACCAGATTGCGCAGTTCTTCAGTCAAAAAGCTGGCCTGCTTCAGAAACCAGCCCAGCAGGGCGCCGCCGAGGCCGCCAATCGCAGCTCCAATGCTCAGCCGAATGGCCAGGCCGCCAACAATGTAGCCGAAGTTGGTGTCGTTGTTCAGAATAATGTCGAGCACGACCACGGCTAGAATGGCGCCGACTGGATCAATCAGTACGCCCTCGCCCTCTAGCAGCGTTGCTACTTTGCGCTCTACCTTAACCTGGCGCAGCAGCGGCGTGATTACCGTGGGGCCAGTGACCACCACTAGCGCACCGTATAAAAAGGCCAGCGGCCAGGGAAATTCGCCTAGCCAGTGCGCTGCCATGCCGCCGCCCAGCAGCGTCATGAAGGTGCCAATAGTAATCAGATTTCGCAGGCTGCCCGATACCTTGCCTAGCTCTTTGAGCTCAAGACTAAGCCCGCCTTCAAACAAAATCAGCGCTACGCAGAGCGAGACAATTACCTCTAGCCCAATGCCTAGAACCTGAGGATTGATAATGGCGAGCCCGTCTGGTCCCAGGCCAATTCCAATTAGCAGCAGAAAAATAATGCTGGGCAGCCGCAGATATTCTGCAATCACCTGAGCAGAGATACCGGCTAGAACTGCTAGCACAATTTGCAGCGTAATTTCAAAGGGGGTATCCATAAGCGCAGTTGCTAACGGCACAGCACGGTGAAGATCAGGGTTCCCAGAGGTCTATTAAACTTTTCCGCCAGGGTTTGACAGCGACGACCTTACCATCTGTGTTTGAGAGGTGCCAGTCTCGGAATACGCCTGTGAGCTGAGTGGGTGGGCTGAGTGGGCAAAATTTGGGCAGCGTATCTATCAAGTCAATATACAACTTATCATTTTGTCTTGCCGAGCGTCGGCTGACGCTAGCTCGGCCCGTCGCTGGGTCAACCGCCTAGCTAGCGCTGTGGTTTAGTCCACTGGCATGACCTAAATCAAGATCGATTGAGCAAAGATTAATTGAGCGAATGATGAGGTTCTAGTCCAAACCCTAAAGCCCTTGTTAACAATGTTGTTTACAAAGATAAGTTTTGGCTAATGTGAAAGTATTCAGACTCTGAATTTGCTCGAACAGTCGTTTTAATAGCGTGGCTGCCTGTGCGTGCTCGAAAATCTCAAAAGCTGGATCTCAACGAAGCCTATCCCTGTCCCTGTCGTCGCCGAGGACGCATTCAGCCAATTGTCTTAACCGAGGCGTTTGGCTGCGATCGCTGTCAGCAGATTTTTGTGCTGCGCGATGATGGCTATGTGATTGAGCAGCTTTCCAACCACTATCCCTATCGGCGGGCCTGGCGATGGACCGGCCATCAGTGGGTGGTTAGCCGTCCGTTTACGCCGCAGTACTACATCCTACTGCTATCGATGGCGTTTTTTGCCATCTTTGTTTTTCTCCTGCTGTGGACAACCGTGCAGCCGCCAGCTAGCGCCAGCGCCGTACTGCGCTTCGGCGTGATGCTGTTGATTCTGGTATTTTTGCTGGTGGTGTTAGTCATGGCTTTAAGGCGCTAGCGCAATGGCAACGGTAGACAAATCGGATATTTCAGGGCTGCTAGGCCAGCTGCGCCAGACGGCAACGCAGCTGGCTCAAACGAGTGCCACAGTTCGCAGTCAGGCGCTCGCCACGATGGGCGACGCGCTGACCAAGCAGCAAGATGCGCTACTCGAAGCCAATACGCTCGATCTAGAAATTAGCCGTGAAATGGCGGTGCCAGAAGCCGTGACAGACTGGCTCAAGCTCACGCCAGAGCGAGTCAGCCGGGCAGCCAGTATCCTGCATCGACTCGCGGCCATTGGTGAGACCGTCGGCTCTTGGGGAAACAGCGGACAGGGGTCAGCTGAGGTGGTCTACGTGCGGCCGCTGGGTATCGTTGCGCTGATCTATGAAGCCTTTCCTGAACTTGGCGCGATCGCGGCCGGGCTGTGCCTGCAGACGGGCAATGCGCTAGTGCTCAAAGGCGGCAATGAGTCTAGCCAAACCAATCATGCCTTAGTGAATATTCTGCAGGCTGCGATCGCTCAGGCGGGCCTCTCGCCTCAGAGCCTGCTGTTTATTCCACCTGAGCGCAGCGAAGTTCTGCGTTCAACGCTAGTGCGGCAGCCAGAAATCGATCTGGTGATTCCCTACGGCCGTCCGCAGCTAGTCGAGGAGCTGGTACAGCAGGCAACGGTGCCCATTTTGCCCACTCGCATGGGTAACTGCTATCTGTGCTGGTGTCCGTCGGCAGAGGCCGCAACGGTCTACCACATGATTGTCGACAGCCATCGCGGTGAGCCCGATGCCGTTAACAGCATTGAAAAGGTGATTGTCGTCGGCGACTGCAGCGATATGACGCTGGTCCATCTGTGGAGCCAGCTGCTCGAGGCCGGCTTTGAGCTGCGGGCCGAAGAGGCGCTTATGCCGCTGTTTGGCGCGCTGCGCTCGAGCCGCACCGCAGACTGGCAGCGCCCATACCTAAGGCGAACGGTGGCGTTTCGTCGGGCGGCGACGCTCGCAGACGCGGTGGCCTGGGCCAATCAGTATAGCAGCGGTCACGCCGACAGCGTTGCCACCACCAGCTATGCTGAGAGCCGCCAGTTTATTGCCACCATTCGCAGCGCGTCTGTCTATCTCAATACCTCGCCTCGCTTCGCGCGCAATCCGAAAGAATCGGCTGCGATCGCGCTTGGCATGTCGAATCAGGCAGGTCGAACCGGCGGCGTGGTGGGCATCAATGCGCTGATGAGCGCTCAGCGCATCGTGCATGCTACTTTTGCTGAGCCGCGCTAGTACTTTGCTAGTTTGACATTCTGGGCCAGTCCAAGACGCTGCAGCAGGCGAATGGTGATCCAAGTGGCGTCAAATTCCCACCACTTCAGGCCGTGACGAGCCGAATATTGAAAAGCATGGTGGTTATTGTGCCAGCCTTCGCCGTAGGTGAGCAGCGCTACCCACCAGCAGTTGGTTGAGTTGTCGCCGGCGTCAAAGCTGCGATAGCCAAACTTATGGGTGGCGCTATTGACAAACCAGGTGCAGTGGTAGACGGCCACCAGCCGCACAAAGACGCCCCAAAGCACGAAAGGCCAGCCGCCAAGCGCATAGAGCAAGAGCCCTAAGGCAATCTGCAGCGCTAAGAAATACTTATCGCAGAACTGATAGACCGGATCGTCGGCGATGTCGCGAGTAAAGCGATGAGTCTCAGCTGAAGCCGGCACCTGGCGAAAGATCCAGCCCATGTGGCTCCACCAAAAGCCGCGCTTTGAGCTGTGATGGTCAACCGGCTGATCGGAGTAAGCATGATGATGGCGATGAAGGCCAATCCACTCGGTTGGACCATGCTGGCAGGCAAGGCTGCCGCAAAGCACGAAAAAATACTCTAGCCACTTTGGCACTTGAAAGCTGCGATGGGCAATCAGGCGATGCCACCCGAGCGTGATGCCCAAGCAGCCTGTCAGCCAGTGTAAAAACAGCGCAACGCCAACGGCCTGCCAGCTAAAGTTGCCCGGAAGAAAAGCTAGCAGCGCGATAAAATGAACCGCCACCATAAAGACGGTGGTTGGCCAGTTAAGAGGTGGATTAATCGATTTTGCAATAGTCATGAAAAAATCTCAGCAAAAATTAGAAGGGCTAACCCACGTAACGACGAGGTTCACGCTGATTGGCCCGCAGACATTGGACTAATGACCAGCTTAAAGATGCTATCTCAGTCAGAAAAAGCACTATTTCAGATTTTTTATGCAATTGACCTTCAGGTCAAGGTAAATCTGAATCGGGTGCTGGCTGCTTTTCGCCAGCATCGGGTAGGAACGCACCATTTTACAGGTGTTTCGGGATATGGGCATGATGACCTTGGTCGCGAAATTTTAGATCGCGTCTTTGCTACCGTAGCGCAGGCAGAGTCAGCTGCGGTACGAATCCAGTTTGTCTCAGGCACGCACGCCATTGCCTGTGCCCTGTTTGGGATTTTGCGCCCAGGCGATGAAATGCTGGCTGTGGCCGGTGCGCCCTACGACACGTTAGAAGAGGTAATTGGCCTGCGCGGTAGCGCTCAGGGATCGCTGCGTGAGTTCGGTGTCACCTACCGAGAGATAGGGCTAACCGAAACCGGGCAGATTGACTGGCGGGCCTTGTCCACTGCGATCGCGCCTCAGACCAAGCTGGTCTTAATTCAGCGCTCCTGCGGCTACAGCTGGCGCCCCAGCTTGACCATTGCTGAGATTGCCAAGATTGTGCGGCTGGTAAAGCAGCAGAACCCAGATACCGTCTGTTTTGTAGACAACTGCTATGGCGAGTTCGTCGAAGACCGAGAGCCCACCGCCGCTGGGGCCGACCTGATGGCGGGCTCACTGATTAAAAATCCGGGCGGTACGATTGCGCCAACTGGCGGCTACGTTGCCGGCCGAGCTGAGCTGGTTGAGGCGGCCGCCTGCCGCCTGACTGCACCGGGGATTGGCCGCTCCGGTGGGGCTACGCTAAATCAAACGCGACTGCTGCTGCAGGGGCTGTTTCTAGCACCACAGATGGTTGGCGAAGCGCTGAAGGCCAACTATGTAATAGCGCGAAGCTTTGATCAGCTTGGCTACGCTGTGAATCCGCCGGTAGCCGCAGCGCAGCGAGAGGTGATTCAGGCCATTCGGCTGGGTTCGGCCCAAAAGCTGATTGAGTTTTGTCGAGCTGTTCAGCAGGTTTCACCCGTTGAAGCCTACGTCGATCCGGTGCCGGCAGCAATGCCGGGATACGATACTCAGCTGATCATGGCCGGCGGCACCTTCATTGACGGCAGCACCTCAGAGCTGTCTGCTGACGGACCGCTGCGAGAGCCGTATGTTGTCTACTGCCAGGGCGGTACCCACTGGACCCATGCGGCTCTGGCCATGGAAGCCGCTGCGGCAGCGGTCGGACCGGCGCCCGGTTTTGCCGGTTAGCTAGAGTTGTTAGAATGGCTAAGCTGCCATAGGACTAAACATGCTCACGGTTGCCTTGCCCAAAGGCTCGCTGCTCAAAGATAGCATTGCACTGTTTCAAGCCGTTGGATTTGATTTCAGCGCATTTTTAGATAGCTCAAATCGTCAGCTGCAGATTGAGGATGCTAGCGGTCGGGCGCGAGGGCTGCTGGTCCGCGCTCAGGATGTGCCGGTCTATGTCGAATACGGACAGGCCCAGCTGGGGATTGTTGGCTATGACGTGCTGCGTGAAAAGCAGCCTAACGTGGCTCAGCTGGCCGATTTAAAGTTTGGCGGCTGTCGGCTCTCAGTGGCCGTCAAGCAGGCAAGTCCCTATCGGTCGGCAATGGATTTACCGCCCCACTGTCGGGTGGCTTCCAAATTTGTCAGCTGCGCTCGTCAGTATTTCCAAAGTTTAGATCTGCCGGTCGACATTGTGCCCCTCTATGGATCGGTCGAGCTAGGGCCGATCACCGGCATGTCTGAGGCAATTGTAGATTTGGTTTCATCCGGTCGAACGCTGAAGGAGAATCAGCTGATTGAGCTCGAGGTGCTCTATCACAGCACGGCGCGGCTGGTGGCTCATCCACTCAGCTATCGGCTCAATGCTGACGATATTAGCCAGCGAGTAGACCAGATCCGTCAGCAAGTCATGGTTGCTGCCTCATGACTGCTCCTGATGCGGCTAGACCGGCGCGCGATCGCAGCGACTGGCGACTGTTTAAGCAGCTGCTGCCCTATCTGTTTGACAATCGCCAGCAGCTGATTCTGCCGCTGGTGCTACTGGTGCCGCTAGCAGTTGCTCAGGCGATGCAGCCGGTGCTAATTGGGCAGGCAATCTCGCTGATTAACCAAGAAAACAGCAGCTGGCCCTTTTTGCGCGACCTGTCGCTGCAGAGCGGTCTGAATATCCTGATTGCGCTGCTGCTGACGACAATTGCCATTCGACTTAGCCTAGACGGATTTCAAAGCTTCTTAGTGCAGAAAGTTGGCCAGCGAATCACCTGGTCGATTCGCAACGATCTGTTTGCCCATGTGACGTCTTTGGCAATGCGTTTTTTTGATCGCACGCCGGTGGGCAAGCTGATTACTCGGCTGACCAGCGATGTGAATGCGCTCGGTGACGTGTTTGCGACCGGGGCAGTCGGCATCATCAGCGATTTCTTTACGCTGCTGGTCTCGGCGGTGATCATGCTGCTAATTGACTGGCGACTGGGGCTGCTGCTGATCTTTTTGCTGCTGCCGGTGACCGGGCTGATTGTCTACTTTCAGCAGCAGTATCGCCGCGCTAACTATCAGGCGCGCGAGCAGCTCTCGCTGCTCAACGCCAACCTGCAGGAGAACATTGCCGGTATCGAAGTCGTTCAGCTATTTCGTCGTGAGCGATTCAACGCAGAACTCTTTCGCAAGACTAATCAGACCTATATCGAAGCCGTTGACACCACGATCTTTTACGATTCGGCCGTCTCGGCAACGCTAGAGTGGATTGCGCTGGTTGCGATCGCTGTCGTCATCGGCGTAGGGGGACTGCTGGTCGTCGGCGCTACCATCGAGATTGGGACGCTCACTACCTTTATTCTGTTTGCGCAGCGGCTGTTTGAGCCGCTACGCCAGTTTGCTGACAAGTTTACAGCCATTCAGGCAGGGCTAACGGCCATTGAGCGAATCAACGACCTGCTCGATGAGCCGGTAGAAATTCGCGATCCGGCCAAGCCCGCTACTCTGCCCACTGCAACCAGTCAGCAGGGCACCGTGCTGCCGGGTGAAATTCGCTTCAAGCACGTTTGGTTTGGCTACAAGCCGGATGAGTATGTGCTCAAAGATCTCGACTTCACCATTCGGCCTGGGGAAAAAGTAGCGCTGGTTGGCCCAACCGGGGCAGGCAAGAGCTCGATTATTCGCTTACTCTGTCGACTGTACGAGGTAAGCAAGGGCCAAATTTTGCTTGATGGCGTAGACGTGCGTGATTTGACTCAGGCCGATCTGCGACAGCGAATGGCCATTATCTTGCAGGATGGCTTTCTGTTTTCTGGCGATGTCAAAAGCAATATCATGCTGGGTGAAGACTATCCGCTAGCAGCGGTTAAACAGGCAGCCGAGCAGACCAATATCGCCTCTTTTATTGAAGCGCTCCCTCAGAGCTATGACACTCAGCTGCGTGAGCGGGGAACCAATCTCTCAGGGGGACAAAAGCAGCTGTTGGCCTTTGCCCGAGCCGCTATTCGCAATCCCGGCATCTTAGTGCTTGATGAAGCCACCGCCAACCTAGATGTCGGGACCGAGGCAACTATTCAAGCAGCGCTTGACAAGCTGCTCGAAGATCGCACGGCAATCATCATTGCCCACCGTCTCTCTACGATTCGCAACGTTGATCGCATTCTAGTACTGAAGCAGGGGCGGCTAGTCGAACAGGGCAGCCACGATCAGCTGTTAGCTGCAGAAGGGCTCTATGCCAGCCTGTATCAGCTGCAGATGTTGGGGCGATAGGAAGAGACTGTCAAAACTGAGCATAACTGGCCTGAAAGCTGACAATCTACGTCTGATTTGCACATATTATGCCAAAGGAAGCAAAATTTATAATATCTTTTAACTTTTCTGAGTAGTTGTGTTAAGTTACTGTCAGAGAAGGTTCCATACCTTGCCGACTACCACAACTCAGGTTTTTCTCGAGAACTCATAATGACAAAGACTACCTCGGCGGTCAGGGCGTTTGTTGGTGCATACAACAGCGAGCCTCTGACGCATAGTGACTTGAACCACGCCGTCGAAGCGATTTGTTACAGCACGCAGTTCAGGAGCTTGTTGCTGGCGCTGATTGACAGCAAAGCCTTTTCTGAAGAACTGGGACAAGAGTTTGCTTTGGCAGGGGCGATTGAGGGCCTGTCTGCCTGCCGAAGACTCAGAAGCTGTTTAAACTTTTCACTCAGTCACTTTTTTGGCCTGCTGGCTGAACTTGTGGCAGCCTTTGACCTAGCTGCAGGGCTGGCCTGGTCTGCGTTTGCCGATAGGATACATCAAACTCAGATTGGCGCTGAAAAGCTGCTAGAAGTTCTCTTGCGTAGTCAGGACAGAGAGTTTTATGAGGCGCTAGCGTCTCGTTTGGTCGAGAGTCATCCGCACGCCATCTATCCAACATCTAGCTACCGGGAGAGTCGCGGCTACGTTGTTAGCTCGAGTGACGATCAGACCGTTGAGGCGGTGATGACATCTAGCACGTTCACTTCAATTAAAGTGCTAGAGAACGCTCTCAACCTGCAACAGCCCGTGCTGAGAGATTTGTACATTGCCTCAGGCCGCTGTGTCTGTTTAGTCGATCAAAACGTAGAGCGCTACTACGGAGAACAGATTGAGCATTATTTTCAGCATCATGGCATACAGCTAGACAAGCTAGTCTATCGGGCCATGGAAGTTGACAAGGGCATTCATACGGTTGAGCGTATGCTCGGCGATTTCAAGCGGCTAGGCGTCGCTCGCAACGAGCCCGTGTTAATTATCGGCGGTGGCGTACTCACCGATACGGGCGGTTTAGCCTGTGCTCTGTATCATCGCAATACGCCCTATGTGATGCTGTCTACCTCAATCGTAGCTGGCATTGATGCTGGCCCTTCGCCGCGCACCTGCTGCGATGGCTTCGGCTACAAAAATCTCTTCGGCGCTTATCACGCACCGGTCTTGGCGATTACGGATCGCTCATTCTTTAAAACGCTGCGCGAGGGCTGGCTGCGACACGGGATTGCAGAGAT
>JAAHIA010000830.1 GCA_010671975.1 Leptolyngbya sp. SIO4C1
TCGAAACTGGCTTGCAACATCCCCTAATTGGCTTAAAGTCAGACCTATTGACTATGGCATAGACTCTACTCTAGCTCTGCTTGATCCTGGCGAACAAGCAGCTATTTTACTAGCACAGAGGTATAAAGCTAATTTGCTTCTATTAGATGATATGCAAGCGCGGCAAGCTGCCACTGCCAAAGGCATAGCCATTACTGGAATGCTTGGCATTCTTGACCAAGCTGCTACCGAGAATCTCGTGAATCTGCCTTTAGCGGTACAAGCGCTACGAAGTACCTCTTTCTGGATATCTGAAAAGCTGTTGCAGACTTTGCTAAACAAGCATAGATTATAGGAAATATGGTCCAAAAATTTTTTCTCTAGTCAGATTCAGCAACAGACTGAATGCGCTCTAAAATGGCTGCCTCCTCCGGTGTAATCTTATCGTCGAGAGTGATAATTTGCTCACACTGAACTAGCAGCGGCGCAGCGAAGTCGCTGTTTACCTGAGCGAGTAGGTCCTCTAGCGGCGTCAGCTGTTTGGCCGGCTGGCTTTCTATCTGCTCTAGCGAAGCCGGGCTCAGCTGCAGCAGCTGCAGCGCCGGCAGCACCTCCTGCCAAGTTTGCTCTGGATAGGCAGCCTCAATCACGTGCAGCAAGATCTGATCCATCACCACCTCCTGCTCAATCGCCGTTTCTAAATAGGCTTCACTAGCAGCTTCAGTGGCTTCGAGCGCCTGCTCAGAGGTTAGCAGGTCTTGCTGAGATTCATAAAATCGACAGGCGGCATAGCCCAGCGAATAGGTCATCGCGGCGTTGGTGCTAGAGCCAATCACTGCGCCCGCTGCTGGAATGTTGCGCAGAAAGCCGAGAACGCCGGCTCTGGTGGCATACTTTACGCCGCTTTGTAAGGCTTTGCTGCCGCCAACGGAGAGGCCAAAAATAGCCAGCACTTCGCCTTTGCGGGCTGAGTCGCTTAAATCTAACCCATAGGCGGCGGCAATCTGGTAGACCATCTCTGCCTGCAGCGACAGCGTTAGCGAAAAGTCTACTAAAAACAGGGCGGTAGCAAAGCCCGGCAGGCCGCTGCTGGCTAATCCGCTACCGGCGGCCAGCATCGCTT
>JAAHIA010000831.1 GCA_010671975.1 Leptolyngbya sp. SIO4C1
TTTCACATTGTACCGCGGCGGGAGCTGCCCTCGCGTTGCGCCAACGTCAGGATAGGAGAAGGAGGCACTGGACTCAGCTTGGAATAGATGGGTGATCCAGGTTTCATCTGGGCGTCGAAGCAGGCGCATCTGAACGGGCAATTCGGTAAGATCGTACCTAACGGATCATATCTTAACTGTCAGCGAATTGTGCCATGCTACAGCCGACTGACACTGTCGTAGGCCTAAGCGACCCAAAAACTCGGATAGAGTATGCTACTTCCAATGACTCAGCAAGAAGCCAAGCGTAGTGTGAAAAGAGCGGTTCCCCTTTCAATCCGACTTTTTCAAGCGGAAGACGCAGCTATAGGCGAAGCAATTTTGAGATCGCTCCTCGCTTGGTTCGGTATCGAATCCGCGATTGTCCAATACTGCCGCGACCTGACTGAGATGGAAACCTACCTGGCTGAAGCCGAAGGGCAAGCAGTTGGCTTCGTCACCCTCAATCAGCACAATCCCTACACTGCTGAAATCCATCTCATCGCCGTCTTGGCAACATGGCACCGTTCAGGAGTAGGAAGCGCCTTGGTGCGATATGCAGAGCAGGTGTTGAGATCGCGCTCTATTGAATACCTTGAAGTTAAAACGCTAGGACCCTCAAAGCCCGATGCCAACTATGCCCGAACCCGCCAGTTCTACGAAGTAATGGGGTTTCGCCCGCTTGAAGAAAATGGCCTTTGGGGTGAAGTCAATCCGTGCTTGATCATGGTCAAACACCTCTCGTGTGGAAATCATACTGATTGAGGTGTAGTTAAGCCTCTAAAAACCTGAGGACGACGCTATGACGCAAAGTATCTCGGCAGAGTATGGGGCGACAATTACATAGACCGGAATTAGCCCTCAATGACAATTAGATAGACCGGCTAGAGCAGGAGAGCAAAACCAGTTTGGTATTCAATCCATCCAAGCCGTGTCAAGTCATTGATTGCGCCCACAAAGAAAGACACTAGGCGTGTCCATCTCATCACAAACGAGACACCTAGTGCCAGCAGCAATCTACCCCAAACAAGTGGAAGTGTATATGGAATCAAAAGGAAAAGGACTGAGTCAGCAGAGTGCCTCA
>JAAHIA010000832.1 GCA_010671975.1 Leptolyngbya sp. SIO4C1
GGGACCGCTAGCGGCGGCGCTGGGCGGCGAGACAACCGAGCGACTGGCAAAGGTCGGAATTACGCTAGGAGCGGAAGGGCTATCGCAGATTAACCGGCTGGTGATAAAGGCGCTGACGGCAGAGGAGCAAGAAATCTACGCCCGCCCGCAGGAGCAGCTAGCGGTGGCACTGGGGCAGGGCCTCGCCGCAGCAGCAAAACAGCGACCGCTGGTGCTGGTGCTAGATACCTATGAGATTGTGGACCAGACGCTGTGTGACTATGCGCTGCGGCAGGTGATACAGGCTAGCGGCGGGCAGACGATCTGGGTAATCGCCGGGCGAGCGAACCTGGCCGATAGCGAGCAGCGAGGGCAAATCTATTTTCGCGGCTATCGACAGGATTTTTCAGATCAGGTTTATCCTGTACAGCTTCGAGAGTTTGGATTAGAAGAAATACAGCAGTTTTTTGCAAAGCAGGTAGAACCAATTGATGCTACGCAGGCAGAGGCGCTATCGCGCTTTAGCCGAGGCATTCCGTTTGTGATTAATCTGGCGGCGGAGCTGTGGGCAAAGGGCGTGCCGTTTGAGGAAATTACTGCTGCGCCCAACCAAGGAGATGCGACGCAGAGCGCCCACTACCAAATCATCAAGGCAATGAGTCAACGCTTTTTGGTTCACTGTTTGGGGCCTGAGCATCGGGCCGATCGGCAGACGGTGTTTGGACTGGCGATGCTGCGGAGATCAGAGGCAAAGCTGCTACGGGCGATGCTGGATGTAGAAGCGCTAGAGCCTAGACTGCAGGAGCTACAATCGCGCTACTCATTCATTTTGGCAGAATCGCTGCAGCTCGATAACAAGCTGAAGACCTTTTTAGGTGAATATCTGCTAGCACCGGTGCGCCGGTCGGAGCCGCTGCTGCAGGAAATTAACCAGCGAGCGCTGAGCTGGCTAGACCTGCGGATAGAGCAGGCGACAGCAGGCATGACCGACCGAGCCGACCGGCTGGCAGAAGAAGGCATTAAATTTCGCCAGCCCGCCTGATCCTGCGTACCGTCATCCTGCCAAAAGCAGTGATGCGCATAGTCTAGCAGTAGCTCAGCAATGTCTTCTTCTGCCAGCC
>JAAHIA010000833.1 GCA_010671975.1 Leptolyngbya sp. SIO4C1
TCAAACGCAGTGGCCCATTGCGTTTGGCTCAGTACGGCGTCTACCACGATCGCGGCCGACGGCTGGCGCTGGTCAAATCGATTGTTGCTGCTAAGATTCACAATCAGCATGCTGTTCTCTACCGACATAAGCAAACCGACCATCCGCTGAAGCAAACCAAAGCGTTGGTTCGACAAAAGCAAACACTTGATCAGGTACGCGGCGTTGAGGGGCTAGCGGCGCGAGAGTATTTTGCGGTTTGGGCTACGATGTTGGATGCCGCCTGGCAGTTTAAGGGACGCAATCGTCGCCCACCCATTGATCCGGTGAATACGCTGCTAAGTTTTGCCTACGGCCTGCTGCGGGTGCAGGTGACAACGGCGGTTCACCTGGCGGGGCTAGATCCGTATATTGGCTATTTACATGAGGTGCATCATGGTCAACCGGCGATGGTGCTAGACCTTATGGAGGAATTTCGTCCGCTGGTAGCCGATAATGTGGTGCTGGCGGTTTTGAATCAGCGCAAGATTGTGCAATCTCACTTCACCGAGCAGCTTGGAGCCTATCGTTTAACTGATAGCGGGCGCAAGCTATTTTTGCAAGCATTTGATCGCAAGCTCAATGATGAGTTTAAGCATCCGACGTTTGGGTATCGCTGCAGCTACCGTCGCGCAATTGAGCTGCAGGCTCGTCTGTTGGCGCGACACTTACAGGAGGAGATTCCGTACAAAGGGCTAACGCTGCGATAGCAATGACGACGCTGTTTTACCTAATCATCTATGATCTGCCAGACAACAAGGCAGCGAATAAGCGGCGTAATCGGCTGCACAAGCTGCTGTCGGGCTATGGCAAATGGACGCAGTATAGTGTATTTGAGTGCTTCTTGACCGCAATGCAGTTTGCTCAGCTGCAGTCTCGCCTTGAGATTTTGATAAAGCCGGAAGAAGACGCGGTGCGGATCTATGTGCTGGATGCGGGCGCGGTGAAGCGTACGATTACCTATGGTTCGGAGCAGCCGCGACAGGAGACGGTACTGATTTTGTAGAGTATGAAGTTTCGAAGCAAGTGATGACGATTCGCCGCGAATCAAGCATATTAGATGTGTGCTGCTAGCAAATTTA
>JAAHIA010000834.1 GCA_010671975.1 Leptolyngbya sp. SIO4C1
AACTTGGGCATGAGCTGGGGGAGCGATCGCAGTTTCAGTATGGTACGGGTCGTATGTAGGCGCGAGCAAAAGGCTTTAGCGCAAGACTTTAGCACTGTTTCAGCGGTAAACGTACCTGAAAGCAGGTTTTGCCGGGCTTAGATAGGACGCGGATGCTGCCTTTGTGGATTTCGACCACAATTCGATAGCTGACGCTGAGGCCCAAGCCCGTTCCTTGACCAACGCCCTTAATAGTGAAAAATGGCTCAAAAATGCGTGACTGAATCTCAGGTGGAATACCCGAACCGCTATCGATAATCTCAACCAGTATCTGAGCGTTTTCTCTGGCAGTGCGAATCTGCAGCTGTCCCTGCCCGTCCATGGCGTCGATGGCATTGTCAATCACATGAGTCCAAACTTGGTTGAGGGCACTGCCATAGACACAAATATGTGGAAGCGTTTGGTCATATTCGCGGCATACGGTAATACCGGGCTTGATTTTATGCCTTAACATCAGTAGCGTGCAGCTGATGCCCTCATGGATATCCACCTCTTGCAGAGGGGCCTGATCCATATAGGAGTAGGCTTTAACGGCTCCAACCATCTGCGAAATGCGGGTTGTGCAGTGCTTGATCTCGCGTAGAAGACCGTCAATGGCCAGCGTCGACGCAATCCAGGTTAGCGTGCTGGAAAGCGACTCAGCGCCGACCTGCTCAGCGACTGTATCGAGACATTCTGGAGATAGATTGGAATCTACTAAAGCTGGTGTCAGCTCCCAGCTGTCGCTGATGCCGTGCGCGGTAAGCCAGGAGGCAACCTGATCTTCCTGACTGCTTTTTTCTAAGAGGGTAGCCGCTGAGGCAGTCGCTGTCTGAGGCTGGGCCTGTGAAGCCGCCTGCTGCTGCAGATTGATCAGCAGCGATCTGGCCACCTCGGTGCTTGGCAGCTGTAGTCGCTCAAAATGTTCACGCAGATGCTCGACAGCTCGATTACCGGCCACGGCAGGATTGTTCAGCTCATGGGCAAAGCCAGCGGCTACCCTCTTAGAAAAAAGCAGTCAGGAAGATCAGGTTGCCTCCTGGCTTACCGCGCACGGCATCAGCGACAGCTGGGAGCTG
>JAAHIA010000835.1 GCA_010671975.1 Leptolyngbya sp. SIO4C1
AACCCTGTTTTGCCTCTAAGAAAGCCGAGGATGATTACCACGACGCAATCTGGTTCTCTCGTATTCGCTCGTTATACTGTCGAACCTGACATAGCTGGATTGCGCAGAGATGTGTCAGGCAGTCAGGTCTGGCACTGTGGACCCAAGGGGTTTGCCCAGATCAATGCTGTACTGTGGGATGGGATCTGGAAAACCTGCCCGCTTGAGCATCTCCTGCAACAGCGCCTCGGGATGATTCACGGGTCTGTGCTCATCATCTTCTGTTTTGGCGGGCAATTTGGCGGGAATGTCGTGACTCTTGGCAAGAATGTCTTCCCATTGGGTGAGTTTTTTGATTGCAACGTGGCGGTTAAGGTAGCGGTGGTAATAGGCATTACGGAAGGTAAACAGGCAATCTATGCAAGCGGTTTCACACTGAGATTGGCAGTTCTGGAGCACTTCCAAGGCAGCGCTGATCACATCTGGCCAACGGCTAATCAATTGTTCTAATAACCCTGAGCCACCGGGCATCGGATCATAAAGTAAAGCATCTACTTGCTCGCTACCTGAGCGACCCACGGTGAGGATTTGCAGATCCCCTAGCTCCATATCTAGAATGTTACTGGCCCCATAGCGGATGGCCTCCAGGACGCTGTAAGCGACCTCCTGACTCTCACAGTCTTGAATGCTGAGGGCATCGGCGATGATATTGGCATAAACGCCAGTCGGTGTGACGGGTTTACCACAGCGATGTTGATGATCCTTTGAGAATACATCCAGGTCGGTAGGGGAACTAAAGGGGGAACGGCTGTGACCGCATACCAGACAAATGTGATAGCCCAACTGGCCGTTGCGGGCCAGGCTAGCAGCCCCTACATTGACCAGGCGTAGATAAACATTGCGTCGCAGTTGAACCGATTGAGGCCCCCATCTAAAGGCAATCCCACCGTCATGGCGATTTTGCTCGTATCCTAGGATGGTGACGGGGAGTTGGAAACGGTTGTCCTCATCGTCTGAAATGTTTGATTGGTGAGAGAGATCCACATCGCACATGGGCACCGCCTGTAGGCTGGATGCCATCAGAGCGGCTGCAACCTGCCCTGTCCCGATTTCA
>JAAHIA010000836.1 GCA_010671975.1 Leptolyngbya sp. SIO4C1
TGCCTGACAGCGGCTGAATCACCGGCGCTGTCAGGCTATCGCAACGTCACGGTGGCTAGCGGTCACTATCGCAACGGCGTGCTGCTGGCGCCGGCTACGGCGCTGCAGGTCAAGGCAATGATTGCGGCGGGCTAGAGCGTGCGATCGCGCCGTAAAAACTCGACCTGCGGCACCAGCGGATCGTTCACCATGCCGACCCCGTCGAAACCCCAACGATCCATCAGCTGCTTGAGCTGCGGTCCAGAAATTGATTCAACCCCGAAGCGATCGGCCACTTCTGCGCCATGCCGGTTGAGATAGCTCAGCGCATCGTAGTCAGCGGTAAACAGCATCAAAAAGCCGTTCGACTGGTCGCCACTGCGCGGCCGCGCGACTAGGTACTGCCCATCTAGCTTTGAACGTAGCAAGTAGTAAGACTGAGAAAACACGGCAACATGATTTAGATGAAACTCAGACAAATGTTATAGCGAGGGATTCTAGCTACCATCAGTACAGGCTAGTTTATGTAGCTAAGGGCAGCTGAGCGAAAATAAAGTTCACAATAGCGCTTGTCAACGCTAGGCATCAGAATAGCAGGGCTTAACCTATGCCAGTCGCACCGTTTCCCGCCAATGAGACTTTTCGTTTAGCCGAATTGCAGCGCTATGCTGTGCTAGATACGGCTGCAGAAACCGCCTTTGATGAGCTGGCCGAGCTGGCTGCGCATATCTGTCAAGCGCCAGTGAGCTTGGTCAGCCTGATTGATGAGCATCGTCAGTGGTTTAAATCTAGGTACGGTCTCGCCCTGACAGAGACGCCGCGAGACCGGGCATTTTGCGGCTATACCATCTTGGGCGATCGACCGTTCATCATCGAAGATGCAACTGCCGATGCGCGCGTTAGCGACAATCCGCTGGTGATAGACGATCCGCACATTCGCTTCTATGCCGGCGTGCCGCTGACCTCTCCGCGCGGCTATAACCTAGGGTCGCTGTGCATCATCGACTTTGTCCCCAGAACGCTGGACTCAGCTCAGCTTAAGGGGCTTAAAACGCTGGCTCATCAGGTGATGCTGCTGTTAGAAGCTCGCCTCTATGCTGAGCGCATTGT
>JAAHIA010000837.1 GCA_010671975.1 Leptolyngbya sp. SIO4C1
GGTTTTGTTGCACAAATAGGTCTATAGGTAGTTTCGGAGACCCATCATGATTCGATAGTGTTGTCGTAGCCCCCCGAGCAATGGAGACGATGAAAACCCGCTACCACGTTGACAATTGGTCAGAATATGATGCCGCCTTAGTCGCCCGAGGCAGCCTCAACATTTGGATAAGCGACGAGGTGGTCAGTGCCTGGAAGCATACCGAGAAGACTGGTAAGCGAGGCGCATCAAACACCTACAGTGACTTAGCGATAGAGACGTTGCTCACCCTTAAGTCAGTGTATCGACAGCCCTTACGTCAGACGATCGGGTTTGCGCGCTCGATATTTTCGTTAATGTCATTAGAGCTAGATCTGCCACACTACAGCACCCTCTCGCGCCGGGCTGAGGATTTGCAGGTCAATTTGTCGGTGAGTCCAACCGAGGGTCCCCGTCATGTGGTGATTGATAGCACGGGTGTGAAAGTCTATGGCGAAGGCGAATGGAAATGTCGTAAGCATGGGGTTAGCAAGCGTCGCACCTGGCGAAAACTACACCTGGGCATCGATGAGCAAACTGGCGAAATTCTGGCTGCGGTGGTCACCCCTAACTCAACGGGTGATTCTGAGGTGCTCGGTGAACTGCTTGATGAGATCGACGATGAGATCGACCAAGTCAGTGCAGACGGGGCTTATGACTGTGGCTACTGCTATGACTTCATAGAGGAACGGGGGGCAACCGCCGCGATTCCGCCACGCAAAGATGCCAAAATCTGGTTCCACGGCAATCGCACAGGTGCGACTCATCCCCGTGATGAGAACCTCAGGCGCATTCGTAAAGTAGGTCGTTCGAACTGGAAAGAAGAGAGCAACTATCATCGTCGTTCGCTGAGTGAGACGGGGATGTTCCGGCTCAAAACCATTTTCACAGGTGAGGTGTGTGCCCGTAAGCTCGAAACCCAAACTACAGAGTTGAGGATTGAATGCAAAGCGCTCAACCGGATGACTCAGTTAGGAATGCCAGATAGTTACCCGGTCGCAGCATAGAAAACCATTTAGACAGGAGAAGTCTGTCTATTTATGATTCATGCAACAAAGCC
>JAAHIA010000838.1 GCA_010671975.1 Leptolyngbya sp. SIO4C1
AAATTTGAGCCTGGTTATCTGGACAATGACTATTGCAGAGGCTGCTACCGCTGTAAGAAATCCAAACTGCACGTCAACAAGGCTTGAGGCGATAAACCTTGTGACTAGAAAGGTTACAGCGATAACGGTCAATGCTCCAGTCCACCAGAGTACTTCCTGAGTAAAGGGACGTTTTATGGAGCGAGCTATCCGTGCGATCACACTGACTGTGAGCGCACTTGCCGCGTAGCCAGTCAGAAGCCCAGTAGAGTTACCAGGATTGAGCCCGCTAAGATTGTGGTTGAGGAGCGCACCTTCAGTGGTGGCTGTCACCACTGAGAACACTTTGGGCACGAGCATAAGCCAGAGGGCACATGCAGCGGTAAATCTTAGAGCGAGCATCGGTTATGACCTCCGTTTTAACCGTTCAAAGGAGTGGACCTTCTCAACGTGTTTTAGGCGACGGTAGCTGTACTGCCAGCAATAGAGACAAAGGAAGAGAGCAAGCCCTGTTAAGACCACCAGGGCTAACGGCTCCCACAGCTCAAATTCCCTTAGGATCCTATGAAAGAGTGCTGTAAGGACTGGTAGGGAAAGCATTGTTACAGCTGAGAGCGTTGCCCAACGCCCAATGATTTCCACGGCTTCAAGGGGGGTGATGTCGTGGGTGTAGTGAACCTCTTCAATAGCTCCAGTAAGAAACCGTAGACACCACACCACTAGGGGCAGGGTGAGGATATCGATAAGCCACCTATGGGAGCCCCCTCCAAATGCCCGTTCAAAGAAGGTGTGAGCGTCCTTTGGTGACACATGGACGGGGAGCTTGAACGTGGTATCAATCCAGCTACACATACTGTCATCCCACATCCACGCTTCAAGTAGGGCTCGTGCCACTTCTCGAAATACGATAATGCAGCCAGGCAAGAATACAACTATCCCTATAAAGTAAAGGGCAACTTTCACCCGCTGGTCTTTCATGATTTTCATTCCAATGTCTCTGAGTCTAAGCAGAGTATTGGAACTCGCTCACAGGATGCTGAACGGGTTACCCTGACAAGCGGGCGAAAAAATATGCCGCCAGCCAAGAATGCGATCGCA
>JAAHIA010000839.1 GCA_010671975.1 Leptolyngbya sp. SIO4C1
TCAGCAGTTTTGTATAGACTTATGAATAAACGAGTCTTTCTTCTAGATATACGAAATCTTCCGTAAATAGTCTAGGAGTAATTACCTCGTATATTTGGGATGTTTTCTGATGAACAAAAATCGCTAGTATGAGCGTTATCTGACAATGTTTACTGGCTGACACAATATTCATGAATTGCTTCACAACAAGAAGCATTCAAAATCTCTATTGATGGATTTTTGAATGCTTCTTAATGATTCTTAGTTTGTTTTTTATTATGCTGTTCAATGCATTAAAGATAATACAGGGAGCATTTCAAGCATACATCTCTGAAGTTGAAGAACCGCCGCCGCCGGCGGAGCTTATGGTTCTCGATAATATTGCTATGGCAGAGGATTTGGGGGGTAATCGTGAAAATCTAGATGGCAAAATAGTAATGAGTCTAGTTAATATCCAAGAGGAAACAACGCTAAAGAATATTCCTAACTATCGGCAAGAAAATGGTCGTACGGTGTATAAAAATTCACCTGTTCATCTCAATCTGTTTGTACTGTTCTCAGTGTTACATAGAGAGCAGTATGAGACCTCGTTAAAACGTTTGTCTAGAGTTGTAGAGTTCTTTCAATGGAGAAAAGAATTCTCGTTTTCAACTACTCCCCAATCTGGTGTAATTGTACAGGATATCAAAGTATACGCAGACTTATATTCACTGACATTTGAGCAGCTCAATCATCTGTGGGGAGCTCTAGGAGGGAAACAAGTTCCGTTCGTTCTTTATAAGTTGCGAGTGGTTGCTTTAGAGGCTCAAAAGCAGCAAGGCGAAGGGCCAGCCATCACAGAAATTTTAGTTAATGAATAGGATTACCAAATGCGAATTCTTTACAAACCTATCCTGAATATTCAACTTTGGCATGACTATGCCTTAGAGTGGCTTGATAAAGATTCTTTGGAGCAGCCTAAGCCACCCTTCGAGGGGCAGCCTGAGATGCCCTACGAGTTAGCTGTCGACTATGACGTATCAGATATTTTGGTTTTGAGACCAACGAAAGCTTGTCAGAAAGCGCTCAAGAATTTGCGGTGGGTAGCGCGGTCTCAC
>JAAHIA010000084.1 GCA_010671975.1 Leptolyngbya sp. SIO4C1
GAGGGACTGGGGTTCAGCGGTGTGCTCTTCCGATCTGAAGCGATGATGGGAGCGCTGTTCCTTGGCGGCAGCACCTCGCTACCCGGCATCATTACCTCGGTTACTGCAGCTTGGAACGGCTATCCTGAGCTGGCTATCAGCAACGCGGTTGGCGGCATTGCGGCCCAGACTGTTTTTTTGGCTGTGGCCGATATCTGCTATCGGCGCGCCAATCTCGAACATGCGGCGGCCTCGATTGCCAACTTGATTCAAGGAACGCTGCTGACGACGCTGCTGCTCATCCCAATCTTGGCCTATGCCGGCCCAGATATTAGCTTTTGGGGCGTTCATCCAGCGACGCCGGTGCTGTTTTTCGCCTACTGCTTTGGCCTGCGTATGGTTTCGACCGTGCAGTCGAGACCGATGTGGGAACCGCGCAAGACAAAAGACACGACGTTCGATCAGCCCGAGCAGGATCTGTCTCAGACTTCGCTGACCAAACTCTGGAGCCAGTTTGCTATCTATGCGCTGATTGTGGCCGTCTGTGGCTACTTGATCGGCCAGTCAGGCATTGCGATCGCCAGCCAAACCAGTCTTTCAGAATCCCTTGTCGGCACCCTGCTAACGGCTGTGTCAACCTCGCTGCCGGAGCTGGTCACTACCATTGCCGCTGTTCGCAACGGTGCGCTGATGTTAGCCGTCGGCGGCATTATTGGCGGCAACTGCTTTGATCTTTTGTTTATGGCCTTTGCAGATGTGGCCTATCGCCCCGGATCTATCTACAGCGCCATCAGCGCTCAGCAGCTGTTTTCGATTGCCCTAACCGCTCTGATGACGGGGGTGCTCATTCTAGGTTTGCTCAGACGGCAGCAGTACGGCTTTGCTAATATCGGATTTGAAAGCGTCCTGATTTTAGGACTTTATCTCTCAGGGGTGGTCATCCTCTTTTTGGGCTAGTCGCCGGCCGCTCTCAGGGTCACCGTGCCGACCTATTTTTTACTCAGCATAAGAAAATTGCTTGGCGCTGGCCTAGCCTCGACTAGCGGCTGTGCCACCTCGTGCAGCCGCACAGTCAACTACGCTACGGTTTCATAGTGGCTGGGGCAAGACTCTTAAAAATTAACAATCCTCTCTAGGACAGATGAGGAACTGTTATAGTTTGCGCCTGAATGGGCAACCTGTCTCCGAAAAACTACCTGTATAGAGGTTTGCTCACCCAGCACCCTTCGCGCTACTCACCTACACACGGTTCCCTTCTTAGGATATGCAAGCTTTACGCCGACTCACTACCCTCACTGCCCTCACTGCCGCTGCCTGGTTTGGTCAAGCTGCGATCGCGCCTGCCGCTCAGTTTGACCAGCGCTCGATTCCGGCTGACCGCGTCGTTGCCGTGGCTGAGCCGGTTGACAATGGCCGCTTTTACAATCTGCTGATCATTGAGCAAATCAGCAACGTCCGTCAGTGCTGGGAAGAGCAGGGCAGCTCGCCCACGGTTGTCAATCCGCTGCTGCTAAGCTTTAACTTTACCGGCATCTGCGGCCGCAGCTCTGACAGCAATGGCTACTCAGTGCGCGTGGGCGGAGAAGATACGCGCTATCGCTTGCAGGTGGTGCAGCGGCAGGATGCGCTAGTGCTGATTGCCTCTCCCAGCCCGCTGCAGCGAAATTTACCTAGCTTTGAGATTGGTCGCACCAGTGGCCTAGCCGATGGCTTTTTAAAGATTGAGCTGAATCCCGGCTGGCAAATGGCGCGACGGGTCTACAACGGTCAGCCGCTGGGCCATATTTACTTAGCTAACGAACAGTCGCTTGATGCTATTGTGGCCGCCGCTGGTGGCTCGCCGCCGCCTAGACCAGCCCCGCTGACCCCGGCTCAGCCGGAGCGCCCCTCGGTTTTGCCGGCACCGCCTAGCTCAGGCCGGCCGCTGCCGGCGCCCGGAGCCGACAGCGAGCAGGGCGACTTTAAGGTCGTGGTTTCTGGTAGCTCTGAGATTATTCGCCGTCGGGTGCAGGCCGTCGAGCCCAGCGCGTTTCGCGCCACGGTCAACGGAGAATCGGTGATCCAGGCCGGCCGGTTTCGCGAGCGCAGTCGAGCCCAGGAGCTGCAGCAGCGGCTCGCTCGCGCCGATCTACCCGCGCGCATCGTCGAAGGTAGCGGCCTGGCCCCGGCACCGCCGCCTAGCAGTCCGGCTCCCAGCGGCGAGCTCTACTACCAGGTCGTTGTGCCGGGCAGCTCCGATATTATCCGAGCCCGAGTCAATGCGGTGGAGCCGGGCGCGTTTCGCACCACGGTCAACGGAGAGTCGGTGATCCAGGCCGGCCGGTTTCGCGAGCGCGACCGGGCTGAGTCACTGCAGCGGCGGCTGTCACGCGAAGGGCTGACGGCTCAAATTATTCAGGGGCGCGGCGCGATCGCTACCCCAGCCCCTCGTCCTGCCCCGCAGGGCCGCATCGTGGTGATGATCGATCCGGGGCACGGCGGCCGCGACCCCGGTGCGGTGGGCATTGGTGGCCTGCGCGAAAAAGACATTAACATTTGGGTGGCTCAGCGCGTGCAGCAGCGACTGGCCGAGCAGGGCATTCAAGCCCTAATGACCCGCTCAGACGATCGCGAGCTAGATCTGCAGCCCCGCGTCAATATCGCCGAGCGAGCCAATGCCACGCTGTTTGTTAGCATTCACGCCAATGCCATTAGCCTAAATCGACCTGACGTCAACGGGCTAGAAACCTATTACTATTCCTCCGGCGTGAACCTGGCTAGAGCCATTCACAATAGCGTATTGCGCAATACCGACATGCGCGATCGCGGCGTGCGGCGTGCGCGCTTCTACGTGCTGCGCAATACTTCAATGCCCGCTGTGCTAGTAGAAACCGGCTTTGTCACCGGCCGCGAAGATGCGGCTCGCTTCCGTAACCTAGCCGAGCGACAGGACATCGCTGACGGCATTGCCGACGGCATTCTCAGCTACTTGCGGCAGACCTCCCAGCTCTGAGCAAATCTGTAATGAAGTTTAAAGCACGGTTCTCTGCAGCAGGTCGCGCTAAAGTGGGCTAAGTTCGAAATAACTGAACTATTGTCTGAATTGCGAATTGCACAGGTCTGCTTAAAGGAGTTGCTATGCCAACCGTTGCCGTCGTTTACTTTTCTGGGCAAGGTCATACCAAAGCCATGGCCGAAGCCGTGGTCGAAGGTGCCGCGGCGGTATCTGCTACCGCCGCCCACAGTTTGAGAATCACCGGCGACCAGATTGTAGACGGTCGCTGGCAAGATGAAGAGATGATGGCTCAGATTACCGCCGCCGATGCGATTGTCTTTGGCACACCAACCTACATGGGCGGCGTTGCTGGTCAGTATAAATGCTTTATTGATGCTGCTAGCGAAGTGTGGTTCCAGTTCGGCTGGAAAAATAAAATTGCTGGCGGCTTCACGCACTCAAGCTCACCCAGCGGCGATAAGCAGAGCACGCTGCTCTACCTAGCCGTCAATGCCTATCAGCACAGCATGATCTGGGTTGGCCCAGCCGAGATGCCCAGCCAGTATGTCGGTAAAGACGATGCGGTCAACCGGCTAGGCGCGTTCATGGGGGTGATGGGTCAAAGCGACCTCGACATGAGCGGCGGTGATATTGAAGTCCACGCTGGCGATCTAAAAACCGCTCGGCTTTACGGGCAGCGAATTGCAGAAGCGACTCAGCGCTGGCTGAAGGGAGCCTAGCAGCGATAGGTAGTGCAGCCCCAGTGGCGACTGCGGGGCAGCCGAGGGCCGCGCCAGCCGAGTCGTCGCAGCTCTTTAGCAATTAGCCGGTTGATACCGCCGTGCGCGACTAGCACAACCGGGCCAGCGCAGTCAGCTTTGGCAGTCAGCAGCTCAGCCACTGCTCGAGCGCGCTGACGCGCTAGATTCAGCGATTCGCACCCCGGGCTATAGCCTAAGCGCCAAAGCAAAACGGCCAGTGCGGTCCAAGTCAGGGCAGAGCACCGCAGCGGCAGCGGCAGCGGCAAATGAACGGGAAACTCAATTTCGCGAAAGCGTTCATCGACGATGGGCGGCACCGGCGGCTGCAGCAGTTTGGTCGTATGCAGCGCACGGGGACGATGGCTGGAAAAGACTAGGTTGGCTCGATGCATCGTCTGTGCGACCGAGCGCGGCGGTAGAGCCTGCCGTCGAATCTTAGCGGCTTCATAGCGTTTAACAAAGGCGCAAAACTCTTGCCCGGTAATCCGCGTGCGCAGAGACACCGTCGGCGGACCGTGACGAATCAGCGTAATCGAGGCCGTAGATTGGGTGATCATTTCGCGTCCGTCTCGTATTAGCGTATAACTTGGCACGTCCTAGGCAAAGACTCTATGATCCAAGCGGCAATTTCTTCTACTGACTGGTCTCAGCTCGCTGAGCAAGCGCTAGCAGGTGACTGTTTAACTCGGCCAGCGGCGCGCGCAGTGCTGCAGGCACCCGACGTGGCGCTGCTAGCGCAGGTTGCAGCTGCCTATCGAGTGCGGTATCACCATTGGGGCAATCGAGTGCGGCTGCATTTTTTACTGAATGCTCAGAGTGGCCTATGCCCTGAAGACTGCCACTATTGTTCCCAATCTAAGATCTCGAGTGCGGAGATTGACAAGTATCCGCTGCTGTCGCAGGAGAAAATCTTGAGCGCGGCTGAGCGCGCCCATCAGCTCAAGGCCGGTACGTTCTGCATGGCTATCTCGGGCCGCTCACCGACCGAATCGACTTTCACGCAGATTTTAGCGGCGGTCAAAGCGGTTAAAGCTAAATATCCGATGCGCGTCTGCACCACGCTCGGGCTGCTAGACCAGCAGCAGGCCCAGCGGCTCAAAGCTGCCGGCGTCGATCGGATTAACCACAATTTGAATACGGCCGAGGCGTATCACGCTGAAATCTGTACCACTCACGGCTATCAGGACCGCTTAGCGACGGTCAAAGCGGTCCAGGCTGCTGGGCTCACCACCTGCTCAGGCGGTATTTTAGGCATGGGCGAATCGGACGATGACATCATCGATCTGGCCCTTTCGCTGCGATCGCTAAGCGTCACCAGCGTACCGATTAACTTTTTGATTCCGATTCCGGGGACGCCGCTGGCGCAGCAGGCAGCCCTGACGCCGCAGCGCTGCCTGCGAATTCTCTGCCTGTTTCGATTTTTGCTGCCGTCGCAGGAAATCCGCATCGCCGGCGGTCGCGAAGTGCAGCTGCGATCGCTCCAGCCGCTCGGCCTGTACGTGGCCAACTCCATCTTCGTTGGTGACTACCTGACCACGCCGGGACAGGCGGCGCAGAAAGACTATGAGATGATTCGCGATGCGGGGTTTGAGCTAGAAACTTCAGATCGCCTGATAGAGTAGCCTAACCGGGTAGCCTGATAGCATCAAAGCGCTGAGCTGAGGCAGCTGGCTACCAGTGACTTCCGCAGTTTCGCTCACGCCAGCATCAAAACTTAATGAAATATCGGTTAAAACATAGCCGAAGTCTGCGGAAATTTGGTTGGCCACCTTGATGTTCTCTAAAATGAAAGAGGCATACTGAAAGCATTACGGGCCGCTGCCGGCTCGAGGCGCTCGGATAAAGCAGCTCGGACCCAGTAGCTCGGAAGCAGCTCGGACCCAGTAGCTCAAACACAGTAGCTCAGACAAAATTGTCAGGTAGCTTAGGCAATGCTGTCTTTTATCTCTACTCACAGCCGACTGGCTGACTGTCGTTGATCAAAGGTTCAAAGTAGCGCGGATGGGTCGTCGTATTTTCATAGGTGACGTTCACGGACATTACGATAGCCTGATGCATCTGATTGAGGCGGTGAGTCTAGAAGCGGACGATCGACTCTTTTTTGTCGGCGACCTGATCGATCGGGGGCCGCAAAGCTATCAGGTGGTGGAGTTTATCCGCAGCCATCAGTATCCCTGCGTGCTGGGCAACCACGAGCAGCTGCTGGTAGAGGCCTTTCCCAAGGGCGAAGCCCATATGCCCAGCTTTCAAGGCTGGCTCTACAGCGGCGGTCAGGCCACGCTAGCTAGCTATCGCAATATCGACGTCCTGTTTGAGCATATTCACTGGATTAAGACGCTGCCGTTTTATCTAGATCTCGGCGACATTTGGCTTGTGCACGCAGGCGTCCATCCGCGTCGCTCGCTGCAGCAGCAAACGGCCCACGAGTTCTGCTGGATTCGCGACCTCTTCCACAGCCACGATCGTCCCTATTTTGCAGACAAAATGATTGTGACTGGCCACACTATTACCTTTACGCTGCCAGGCATTCAGCCCGGACAGCTGGCGCAGGGACCCGGCTGGCTAGATATCGATACCGGGGCCTATCACCCTAAAAGCGGCTGGCTCAGTGCCGTGGATTTAGACAGCAATGTGGTCTATCAGGCCAATACTTTTCAAAACTTGCTTCGAGTTCAGGCTCTGCAGGATGCCACTTCCATTGTTGAGCAGCGCAGCCTACGACAGAAGTTTAGCTATGCGATGAGATCTTAAAACCGCTAGCCGCCGATGCTGGTTAACAGGTAAAAAACGAGCTGCGGCAGCGGTAGCCAGAGGGGCAGCAGCAGCAGCAGGATGAGATAGACTCGCTGACGGCGAGGCGAATAGGTCTGTGCTAGCCCCATCAGCAGCAGGATAGCAGCAAAAGCAAAGACGGGAATAAGGGTATAGGTTGTCAGAATAAACAGCAGCAGCAGCCCGTCGCGCAGCGCGTGTAGCCGCTTAAGCCTAGGAAATAAAAAGGCGATCGCAATCAGGCCTTCAATCGCGATAGTCCAGTAGGACAGCAGCAGGCTGGTCCAGGTGAGGAGCGAGGTGGTGTGAAGAGCCGCTGGTGCAGCGGTTGCTGACAGGCTGCTGAAGATTGTCTGATTGTCATCCAGCAGGTCGGTGCTGACCCGGCCCAGCAGTCGAGCGCCCAGCGCCAGGCGAGAGTCGAGCAGTAGGGTCAGGTGCAGAAATGAGCCGTCTAGGTACTCGCCGCCCAGCAGCTTCCAGAGGGTGGCAAAGCCGAAGCACAGGCCAATCAGCCGCTGAGCGTTGATAGCCAGCACCGGACCGGGCGCTTGGGCAACGGTTGCGATCGCGCAGACCCACACCCAGTAGGTAATCAAGTACTCATGGTTGACCAGCGCTGACCAGCCGATTAGCGTATTGAGCCCGAGTAAACCGCTCAGCCCTAGCCAGGCGACCGGCGCGGCTAGCCACTGCGGCCGCAGCAGCAGCGCCAGCGCCAGCAGCCGCTCTGGAAGTCGTATCCACTCAAACTGATCGATGCCGTGCAGCACCACCAGCACGGCGCTCAGCTGCCAGATTAGGCGCGATCGCGGCTGCGCCAGCAGCTGCTCTACCCAGCTGCGAAACCGATGAATAGCCTGCGTCCCCATTACTGGCTCACCTCTATGCGCGGCGTGATAGGCTCATACCAGATTTGACTCGGCTGTCGCCGATGCCGCAGCCGCCAGACTTGAATCTCCACCTGCTGCAGACAGGCTGGCTGGGGCGAGCGCTGCGGATAGTAGCGGCCATCTTCACCCTGCACCAGCGCGGCCGCCAAAATTTGTCGCGCCGCCTGCTCTAGCTGCGCCTGAATAGGGACGGTCTGCAGGTGAACCACCGCCCGCTGGGCAAACAGGTCGCTGGGCGGCACCAGCGCTACTGGTAAGCGGTTGGCGTCGCAGTCAACGGCGTATACCTCAATCAGACGGCGCTCGTCTCGGTCGGCCGAGGCAAACATGCCAAAGCCGCCACCGTGCCAGGGGCTGAGGCCAGCTGTCTGAGTCAGCAAAATTTGCCGCAGCGCGACTGCGCTGAGCAGCAGCGGCACTCCCCAGTATTGTAGAAATTCGCCTAGCCTGCCTAATCTTGACTGTCGCACCGGTTTTCGCCTAAGCCCCCTCTGTGGCTCTCTACAGAATAAAAATTTAACGCTGGCGCCGCAGCCCGGCTAGCAGACCAACCAAGAGAGCCGTGCCGGCCCCTGCATAGAAGACACCGATGCCGGCCGCCTGCCAAATTGGGCCAAAGCAGACAGGAGAGAAAAACTGTCCCAGCGAAGCGCAGCCCGTGCCAATTGCCAGCACGCCCGAGCGCACCGCAGCCGGAGATAGGTCGGCCAGCGCGCTGTAGAAAGTGGGCATGACGATGCCAAAGCCAAGACCGAACAGCAGCGCCGCTAGCAAGATTGCCGCTGGACTCGTCAAATGCGGAATGGTTGCCAGCGACAGCGCCATCAGTAAGAAGCCCAGCGCGATCGCTCGGTTTGCCCCGACTGCCTTGGCCAGGCGGCTTGCCCCCACTGCCGAAATCACCGCTGCCCCGACCGCGCGCGCCGCCAGCACCACCCCGTTGAGCCAAGTGCTGGCGCCAATCTCAGCTTTGAGATAGATCGGCACGTAGACCACCACGATGTAAAAGATGGCTGACACAACGGCCAGCGCTAAGCACAGCAGCATCACATTAGGCTGCAGCAGCGTTTGTCGAATGCCTTTAGTCTGGCTTAGATCGACCGCGCTCGCTCGCTTGAGACGACGAGGCAGCAGCAAGCTCGCTAGCGCGACCGGCAGTCCTAAACCGTAGAGCACAAACGACCAGCGCCAGCCGTAGAGCCCCACTGCCCCGCCCAGCAGGGGAAAAATCACCGTTGCCGTCGATAGAACGCTGGCGGCATAGCCCATCATGCGCGATCGCGCCTCGCTGTCGTAGAGGTTGCTCAGCAAACCAATGCTGCCTGCCGCAATGCCGCCGCTAGCAGCGCCAACCAGCGCTCGCGATAGCAGCAGCATACCGGCTCCCTGGCTGAAGGCACCCAGCGTGCCAAAGACGCCGTAGCTCACCAGCGAAACCAGCAGCACCCATCGCCCGCCTAGTCGATTAGCCAGTAGCCCCAGCACAGGGCTGGCCAGCGCGGTTGTGAGCGTGTGGGTACTCACCAGCAGTCCGGCCCACTGCGCTTCAATCTGCAGCTGATCGAGCACTTCTGGAAAGACCGGCGCAACGATAGTGCCGGTTGCGCTCGAAAGCGCCCCAGCACACATCAAGACCATCAGAATAACTAAGTATTGACGCGAGGGAACTAGCTGAGAAGCGTCGTCAGACGCAGGATGCACGGGGGGCATTGGGGAATGAACAAAAATCGAGGTAGATCGGTGTAGACAGCGCTATCGCCTAAATTATCCGGCAAAGTAAATAAATGTTAATATCCTATCAGTGTTTAGATAACCTCATGTAGCCATTCAGCAAAATCTCAGACTGCCTACCTAGAGTGAGTTTTGCTCTCAAGAATTTAACGCCGTCTATGGAATCTGCTCCTCTTTTGCAAGGCCAGCCCATCGAGAGGCGGGTGCGAGAAGTGGGGATTATCCCTAACTACTGGTATCCAGCGCTCTGGTCAGATCAGCTGCGGATTGGGCAAATCGTGCCGGTGACTGTTTGGAAAACTATCGCTGCGCTCTATCGCGCTGGTCAGCTGCATGGGCTCGAAAATGCCTGTTCCTGCAAAGGTATCGAATTACACAGAGGTGGATTACGCAGAGACGAAGTGCGAGGCGAATTACGCAGAGACGAAGTGCAGGGCCATGCGCGGGTCTGCCCCCGCCATAGCTGGGCATTTGACGACGAGGGTTGCTGCGTCAGCATTCCCTACTTCCCTCCGGAGCTGAAAACCCTCTTATCCCTTTACCTCAGGCTGCAGCCAGTCGGCCCAACCTCAACACAGTCCTTTTCAATGCTGTTTTTAAAACTGCCACTCCCTCGGTGGCTACGGCAGGGGTTCATTGGTAGTCTGCTGGAAAAACTTGTGCTCCATCAGGTCTTCCTAAAATTCTTAGCTCAAGATATCGAGATGATAGAAAGTGAGCAGCGCAGCTATCTTGCTAACCCAAATCGGGACTATGTCGAGGTAAATCCAGCGATTAATGCCCTCCAGCGAGTCACAATCAGGCAGTATGAGAAGTTTATGCAACAATCGAAACGAGTCATAGACTCGCAGGCTAGAGGGCATCGCACTTTATCTGAGATTGGTTTAAACCCTAGGTGAAAGGAGTGAATTGTGGAAGTCGTTAATGACTACATGCAGCATTTGCATGGCAGTGGTCTATATCCAGACAAATTTATCTGTCATCAAAAGCACGGGAATCGGGTCGAGATTGAAGAAGCTTCAACCGGGCGACGCCATCAGGTTTTGACGTTTTGCACAAACGATGTGCTGGGCCTGGCTCAAGCAGACATGGTTAAACAGGCTGCTGTCGATGCCATCATGCAGTACGGGACTTCCAATAGCTCCTGTTCGGTGCTCAGTGGCCGCATCGATCTGCACCGTCAGCTAGAAGCAGAAATTTCTCAGTTCAAGCATTTGCCCCACACGCACTTGTTTTTAAATGCCTGGATGGCGCTGCAGGCGCTGATGGATGGCTTTTGCCATCTGGCCATGCCGGTGCCGGGATTTCGCCACACGCGAGAGACGATTATCTTCACCGATGTTTTGAATCACGGCTGCATTATTTCTGCGGTGGTGAATGCGGGTAATCGCTCCGGCAAGCTGTTTGGCCACAGCCCCAAGGTGCGCGTCAAAGCCTATCGCCACTGCGATATGGACGACCTTGCCCGTAAGGTCAAACGCTATGCCCGACCAGACGACCGGATAATGGTGATTTCTGACGCGGTCTTTTCGATGGATGGTGACATAGTGCCGCTGCCGCAGATGCTGGATGTCATGGCGCAGTACCCCGGCAGCCTAGTGGTGATGGATGAAGCCCACGCCAGCGGAGCGATTGGTCCTCAGGGCGAGGGCATCTATGACCACTTTGGCATCACGCCGCAGTCGGTGATCGAGCGAGGCATCGTGCCGATTATCATGACGACTTTTTCTAAGTTTGCGGGCTCAGCCGGGGCAGCCATCAGCGCCCCCAGCCGCGAGCTGATTGACCTGCTGGATGTATCGCCCACCTCAATCGGAACAATTTCACTGCCGCCGCCGGTCACGGCTGCCGCGCTCGAGAGCATTCGCCAGGTGCGCCAGCATCCTGAAAAGGTGCAAAAGCTGCAGGCCAACACCCGCTATTTGCGATCGCGCCTGACAGAGGCCGGCTTCGAGGCCATCGGCGAAACCAACGTCATCCCGGTAATCTTGCCAGAAGACATCTCTCCCAAGGCCTTTGCCCGCTGCCTGATGGAAGAATTCGGTCTGTGGGTTTCGCCCATCTGGTTCATTGCCAAGCCGCGCCTGCGCATTACTGCCAACGTACTTCACACCAAAGAAGAGATGGATCGGCTGGTGAATGCGATGATTTTGGTGCGCGAGCGGCTCGGGGCTTCGCTGGTGCAGTGCACCGCCTGAGTCCGTTAGCCGGTATGATACGGGCATTCGGCTGAGGCTGAATGTTCGTATCCGCTGCCGACTACGACACAGCGACGGGGTAAAGTGCGATGAATGACGGTCAGTTAAAAATCAGACCAGTCGAGACAGAGAGCGATCAGACGGCGTTTTTATCAGTCCCTGAGCGCGTTTATCAAAATGACCCCAACTGGGTAGCGCCGATTCGCAGCAGCATCGCCAAGCAGTTTCAGCCTGACAATCCGTTTCTTCAATATGGTCAACTGCAGCAGTTTATTGCCCTAGCCGGCAGCGAACCGGTAGGGCGCATTGTGGCTGCCGTCAATCAGCGCCTGATCGAGCGCGAAAAGGTTTCTGTTGGCCTTTTTGGCTTTTTTGAGTGCCTTCCTGACTTTGCCGTGGCAGCAGCGCTATTGGAGACTGCCAGCGACTGGCTGCGGCAGCAGGGCATGACGCGCGGGCGCGGTCCCATTGACCTCTCGACCCACAACAGCTGCTTCTTTCTCGTTGACGGCTTCGAGTCGCCGCCAATGGTGATGATGCCCTACAACCCGCCCTACTATCCTGACTTTATCGAGCGGGCGGGCTGGCAAAAGGCCAAAGATGCCTATGCCTATGATTTTCCGATTGAGACAGTGCTGGATGATAAGTTTGAGCGCGCCTACGGCATTGCTCGCAAAGCCGGCGTTACCTTTCGCCCGATTCACACCCAGGGCGAAGCCTTTGAGCAAGACTGCAAGGCGCTCTACCAGCTATTTACCACCGCCTTTGCTGGCAACTGGAGCTCAACACCGCGTACCGAAGCTGAGTTTATGGCAGAAGCTAAAGAGCTGCAGTCGCTTGTCGATCCGGATGTGTTTGTGATTGCCGAGCACGCTGGTCAGATGATCGGCTTCTTTATGGGCCTGCCTGACTACAATATTCCGCTCAAGCGGGTGAAGGGACGGCTCAACTGGCTGGGGCTGCTGAAGTTCCTCTGGTATCGCCGACAGATTGACCAGGGACGGGTGATTGCCATCTGCTCGCTGCCCGAATATCGGCGCAAGATGGTGCCGATTGCGCTGGTTTATCTAGGCATGCGCGGCGGCACGCAGAAGCGCAAGCCCTACAAGCGCGCCGAACTCTCCTGGGTGCTCGAAGATAACCTGCCCTCGCGCCGGATTATCGAAAGCGTCGGCGCCGCCATCTGTAAAACCTATCGCATCTATGAAAAATCGCTATGAAAGCACTGGTGACCGGCGCAAGCGGCTTTACCGGCTCTCACTTAGTCAAAGCGCTACAGCAGCGCGGCGATAAAGTTGTGGCGCTGGTGCGTCGCACTAGCAGCCTCGCCCGGCTGACCGGCGCTGAGCCAGAGCTGGTCTATGGCGACATTACCGATCCTCAGGCCCTAGCGCAGGCTATGCAGGGCGTCGATGTCGTGTTTCACATTGCCGCCTACGTCGATCTGGGCATCGTCAACGAGGCAGAAATGGCGCGGGTCAACGTAGAAGGAACGCGCGCGGTCTTAGACACTGCGATCGCAGTCGCTCCTGACTCTCCGCCTAAGCTCGTCTACTGCAGCACCATTGGCGTCTTCGGCGACACGCAGGGACAGGTCGTCGATGAAACCTTTGAGCGTACTCAGGCTAACTTTTCTTCTGCCTACGATCGCACCAAGTACGAAGCTCAGCAGCTCGTCGATGCCTATGCCGCCCAGGGGCACTTTGTCGTGAGCCTGATGCCGGCTGGCATTCTTGGTCCGGGCGACCCGCACTTTGGCCCCGTCATCGACCTATTTCTGCGGCGTCGGCTCAAGCTGTGGCCCGGCGGCGATCGCGTCACCGGCGTGGTGCATGTAGAAGATCTTGTGGCAGCGCTGATCTTAGCAGCGGAGCAGGGCTGCTCGGGGGAGCACTACATCATCTCAGCCGGAGAGCTCTCAACCCGAGAAATGTTTCAGATTTTGAGCCAAAAAACGGGCATTGCCGTACCGGCTGAAGCGCCTGAACCTCTGGTGCGGCTGCTGGGTAACCTGCTAGACCCCATCGGCCAGCGTCTAGCTTGGAATCCGCCCCTGAGCCGAGAGCGCGTCCACTACATCTACGATCGCTGCGTGCGCATCAGAGCCGACAAGGCTAAGCGCGAGCTAGGCTGGCAGCCTCAGGCCGTCGATGAGATTTTGGCCGATTTGGTTGCCGCTCAGCAGGCCTCAAGCTAAGCGCGACTGTTCGGTATATCACCTAAAGACTCCACTGATCGAGCTGCGCCTGCAGCTGATAGACCCGAGTTTCGCTCATTCTGGCTAGGCACTGGGTCTCGCTGATGACCGTATCGGCATAGTTAACTTCGTAGTCGCAGTTTGCATCGCGGTACCTTAGCCAGGTCTGCTGCACGTCAGTCAGCTGCGCCTGCTCGGACTCGCTCAGTACCGTCTGTAGCGCCTGGTACGTCTGATTGAGCTGCTGATCGACCTGCTCATAGGCCGTTTCTGGCATGCTGGGA
>JAAHIA010000840.1 GCA_010671975.1 Leptolyngbya sp. SIO4C1
CTTTTGTTGATGAAGCCCGACGGAGAGTATCATTTCTATTGCAGGATACTAATTTATTTTTGGAGAAGGATCTCCTTTGAATGCTGCCAACTTTCAGCGTTGTTACTCCTTCGTTTCAGCAGGGACAGTTTATTGAAAGAACTATCCAAAGTGTAGTAGCGCAAGATTATAGTAACTTCGAATACGTTGTTTGCGATGGTGGCAGCCGCGATCGCACCATTGAAATTTTAGAACAATATACCCAACACTTACGCTGGATTTCAGAACCTGACCAAGGCCAGGCCCACGCTGTAAACAAAGGCATTGCCTTGACCACAGGAGAAATTATTGCCTGGATTAATTCTGATGACATTTATTATCCACAGGCATTCAGGCAGGTTGCAACGTTCTTTATAGAGCATCCTGACACACTAGCCGTGTACGGTCAGGCCGATTGGATTGATGTATCTGACCATGCTGTAGCAGCATACCCTACTCAGCCTTGGAGTTATAGTCAACTCACGAAAGAATGCTACCTGTGCCAGCCAGCCGTATTCTTCAAGCGCGATTTAGTTCGACAAGCAGGTGGGCTAAATAATGCGCTGCAATACTGTATGGACTATGAGCTATGGCTGCGCTACGGTCAATTCACTTCATTTGGATATATACCAACCAAACTAGCAGCATCGCGAATATACTCGCAAAATAAAACATTTAGCGATCGGCTCAAAGTGCATCACGAAGTTAATTATATGCAAAAGGAAATATTAGGATATTCGACGAAAAATTGGATTTTTGAATACTCGAAGCTCAAATCCGAACAGTCAGCCCAAACTAAACTTCAGCGATCGCTTTTTCTACTTACCTTTCTTAGGATCAGTATCCAAAGCTGTTGGATTTTCAATAAAGCAATAGCGCCCATTATCCTAGCAAAGGTTCTTATCAATTGCCTATTTAAGAAAGATAGTCATTTGTCTCAGGAAAACACGTCTAGAATTCTAGAATTTATTTCAGATAGCCACCATAAACATTAAAATATATAGTTTCTATCTAAAAGTATTATGATCGTAATGCGCTAATTTTGAAA
>JAAHIA010000841.1 GCA_010671975.1 Leptolyngbya sp. SIO4C1
GAAGCTGGCAATGGACACCCACCAGCTTCTCAGGGATGAAGTAGCGAAGATTATTACTAGCGGTCACGATAATATACGTCGCTAAATCTGGATCTAACTCTGGTCGTAGATCTCCATTGGCAATACCTTTTTCGACTAACTCAAAAATTGGACGTTTAGCGGCGGCCTGTAATCTCTCTAGAACATCTTCTTTAATCGGACTGTCACCGTATGCCGCTCGGTTGATAATTTGGTTCAGCTTAGGATGCTGCATCGAAAACCGTGTACTAACCGTAAACAGCCAATGTAGCTCTGCAAAGAAGTGCTGTTCTCTCTTCTCAGATGACTCAGCTTCTCTTTCTGCATGAATGTAATCCATACGCTGTTGGCTGGCAGTATCAACTAGATACAAGTACAAGTCTTTTTTGTCCTCAAAGTACTGATAGAAACTACCTTTAGCAATTTTTGCTTGCTTGACGATATTGGAAATGGACGCGTTCTCGAAGTCTGCACTAGCGAATTCTGCGATCGCTAATTCCGTAATATTTTGGCGTTTCTTTTCAGGCAGATTAAAGAAAGTCTGCTTGGGCATGTCAGTAAGCTAGATATGTGACTGAGTGGTCATACTTACTTATACATGATGTAGCTAGTCCACGGTGTTTAATCTTGTTAGACCAAGATATTGACAATTCGGTAGTAGCTGGCGCGGCTAATGCTCACAGCGTCACGGCTATTCGTGACGCTCATTTCACCGGCTTTAGTAAGGCGCTCAGCCTCAAGAATCTGGCCTTTGGTGATAGTCGGCTTTCTCCCGCCTTTACGGCCACGAGCACGAGCGGCTGCCAGTCCAGCCTGGGTGCGTTCCCGAATGATGTCGCGCTCCAGCTCGGCAATACTTGCCATCGTGCGAAAGAAGAATCGCCCCATTGCGGTAGAGGTGTCAATCTGGTCTTGAATCGAACGTAGCTCTGACCCGCGTTACTGCAATTGCTCAGATAGCTCAATCAAATGTCTAGTGCTACGGCCAGCCCGCTCAAACTTCCAGATGACCATCTGTGCGAGGGCGACATGCTGGTCATCTGA
>JAAHIA010000842.1 GCA_010671975.1 Leptolyngbya sp. SIO4C1
TGAAGTCTTTACATCTGCAAATGACTATACCCTCGCTGATCATGTTGAGAATCTATACCTGATCGGCAATGCCCAGCAGGCCATTGGCCTTCTCAACAACGGTGTCTCCAATACTATCAACATAGTAAGCGTCACCACCTGTTTTACCCTGCATTGTGTCATCGCCGATGCCGCCAGTGATGATATTGTCTTGAGCATTGCCTATGATTACGTTATCCAGAGCGTTGCCAGTGGCCTGCTGGGCATTGCCGATCAGGTATAGATTCTCAACATGATCAGCGAGGGTATAGTCATTTGCAGATGTAAAGACTTCATCAGTTCCTTCGCCAGCTTTCTCAATCACGCTATCTTGGGCGCTGTCAAGATAGTAAGTATCATTGCCTTTCTTGCCTTCTAGGGTATCAACGCCGCCGCCAGCAGTCATCACGTTGTTGTTGTCGTTACCCAAAATATAGTTATTCAGGGCGTTACCATAGCCTCTCTGAGTATTGCCCGCTAGCGTCAGATTCTCAACATGATCGCTGAGGGTGTAGTCATTTACAGAGACAATGACGGTATCGGTTCCTTCGCCTGCAACTTCAGAAACTCTATCATCAAGCCGGTCGACATAGTAGGTATCATTGTCCTGTCCACCCACCATGATATCAGCGTCTTGGCCGCCATCTAGGGTATCGTTACCTTGATAGCCTAGCAAAGTATCTCTGCCACCTAATCCCTTAAGATAGTTATCGAGCGGGTTCCCTAAAATACCGTTATCAAGGCTGTTGCCATCACCGTTATAAGCAACTTTGCTGCCGCCTAGGTGAAGGTGTTCAACGTGAGAAGGCAATGCGTAGTTAACAGAGGCAAAGATGCGATCAATCCCTTCATTAGAGTTTTCTGTGACCACGTCTTCAGCATTGTCAACATAGTAGTGCTCATTGCCTTTACCCCCAATCAGCGTATCAGCGCCGCCACCGCCGTCAAGGGTGTCATCACCAGCGAACCCCCAAATTTCATCTGCGCCGCTAGTGGGCATGCCGTCTACGCCAGGTGAAACAAAAGTCGGTGTGATTTTAT
>JAAHIA010000843.1 GCA_010671975.1 Leptolyngbya sp. SIO4C1
CCAGGACAGCCTCTGCAGCAGTTTACAACATCAGTTGCTCAGGAAGATTTAGAGAAAACTCTTGCCGACTGGCGATATAATTTAGAGAAACCATTTACTACTTCTGAAGGCAAGGCGCTAGGACAGGCGCTTTACAGCTGGCTGATTCAGCCTATGCAATCTACTTTAGAAGCAGCTAATATTCAAACGCTAGTATTTGTATTAGACGGCGCGCTTCGCAACGTACCTATGGCTGCGCTTTATGATGGCGATCGCTATTTGATTGAGCGCTATGCCGTATCGCTGTCTCCCAGCTTGTATTTGCTAGGACCACAGCCACTCGAAAAGATAAGCATAGTAACATTGTTAGCAGGTTTGACTCAATCCCGGCATGGTTTCAGCGCCTTACTCAATGTCGAAAATGAATTACAAACTGTCAATAACCTAGTTAACAGCAGTCTTTTGCTCAATGAGGCTTTCACAACAGATAGCTTAGCTCAGCAAGTGGCCAAATCTGAGCAATCTATTGTGCATTTAGCAACTCATGGCCAATTTAGCTCCAATGCCGACGAGACTTTTATTCTAGCCTGGGATCGACCCATCCCAGTCAATGAACTGAGCGCTATACTCAAAACTGGAGATCTCAAGAGAACCAATCCGATTGAACTTTTAATTCTCAGCGCCTGTGAGACTGCAACTGGTAACAGCCGTGCAGCCTTGGGATTAGCAGGCATGGCATTACAATCGGGTACTCGTAGCACGTTGGCTTCTCTATGGAATTTGGACGATGCATCGAGCGCTATTTTTGTTAACCAGTTTTATCAGAACCTGGTCCAGCAGCAAGTTACTAAAGCGGAAGCTCTCCGCCAGGCTCAGCTTGCGCTCTTACACAATCCTAACTATCGACATCCCACCTATTGGGCCGCTTATGTTTTAGTAGGTAATTGGTTATAGACCACCTGTCAGCCAGTCTGTCTGATGTAGATGTACCCAATCAACCCGGTTTCGACTGCGCTCAACCTGCCAGTTTTGAGCGTTGAGCAGAGTCGAGGCTCGATCGGTGGGTATTTCATTTTC
>JAAHIA010000844.1 GCA_010671975.1 Leptolyngbya sp. SIO4C1
TTAGTAAAGTGCTGGAAACTTAGGTCGACCAACGTTGTTAGCACCAAGACCACCGGCGACTGCTGCCAGCTGTAAAAATCGACGCTCTGTGGCTGCATCGGTCGGAGCGCCAAACCCGAAATAGTTATTAGAGACTGGGTCAACCCCTAGCCTGATGACACCATTGCTGACGGTGTAGCCGCCGAGCGTGTGCGGTCCCCGCGTCACAGTGTAGTTGAACTGTGGATTGGTCACCGGACTGGTCTTAAACCCATATCTGCGATCGCGGGCAATCTGCTCTTTGAGGTGCAGCAGCCGAGCCGTTTGCTGGGCTGTCCCGCTCAGCTTAGCAATGTAGGCATGGGGCAGCTGGGCATTCAGAGTGGCAAGACCAGTTACTGAGTTGACCGCCGTTGCCAAGCTAGCCAGCGCCGTCTGAGTCGAGGCATTGGTATAGTCTAGGCTGCTGGCATTTTTGATATTGTTTGCCAGCATCCCCAGCGTGCAGGCAGCCGTGTGCGCGTAGGTTTTGTCGGCAGGGCTCAGAGCGCTGTAGGCCGGATCACCCAGACCGCCGGTAGCTGTCGGCTCAAAAATGCGGCGCAAATGAGAGAAATCGCCCCACATTGACAGCGTTTGATAGGGATGAATTACCGCATTAGCGCTTTGCTTATCCTGTACTGGGGTAAACGAAGGCGCACCGCCCGCCGGATCGCCGGCAAAATAGGCCAGATTTTTCAAAGCTATCTTCAAAGGCGACGTGCTGCTGTTATAGGCAGTGGTAAAGGCGCTCTCGCCGCCTAAAGGCGGACCATATTCCCAAGCGTTTGTGCCATAGCCGTGGAAGAAATCAACGTCGATCTGATTGGCGCCGTTAATGGCAACGTTCATAAACTTCTGGCTGTTTTCCTGTGTTGTAGTTGTGCCGGGATGCACAACTGTCGATAAGCAGGCCAGTGGAAATTCACCGGCACCGGTCGCTGAATTTTTGTAGTGATAAATAGCCATTGACTGCACTGCTGCCAGATTATCTCGCAGCGAACGACGATGCAGTACCTGAGACTTGTCAGTGCG
>JAAHIA010000845.1 GCA_010671975.1 Leptolyngbya sp. SIO4C1
TCGCACCCAGGCACAGATTGATCAGATGCAGCCGCTAGAGCCGGACGAGTCGCTGCGATCGCATCGTGTCTTACAGCAGGCCACTCGCGATGAAGAATGGGTTGTGCGCTACGCCGCCGTCGTGGGACTGCAGGATTTAGCTCAAGCGTTCAGGCAGCATGATCCCCAACCGGCTGAGCTGCTATCTCAGCTAGATCGGCAGCTGCAAATCGTAGTTGCTGAAGACGATACGCTGGCTGTACAAGCAAGGGCACAGTGGGCCAGACAGCAGCTGTCACCATAGACATAGCTTGACTGCTTCAATCTAATGTTTTATTCGGGCTAATGTTTTATTCGGGATCGCACCGTCTGCTTTTTCCAAGTTAGCTGAGCGTTAAGTTACTCTTTGTTGCAGCTGCCGTTAGTTCGCTGATTGCTGATGAACGCTGGGTAAGTTAAGAAAGTCATTCACAACTTGTAAGTCTAAATCCTAAGAACTCATAGGACTTATTAAGTTTTGATGCTACCTACCCATCGTCAAACTGAGGTCTAGATTATGATCGGTTCGCGAGCTGAATACTTACGATCACATGTCGCAGCAAGACGGCTTTCTTCTTTAGCGCTCTCACCGTAGCGTCTGTTAAGAGCTACTAAGGAACACCCTTAAAGATCGTAAGCTTCACCAGCGTTAAAAACAGCACTCAGTAACCGCAAAAGTTTAGAAACACAGCAAGTAACTGCGCTTTTTGTACTTGTATTAAGGAGTATCACAGCCATCTTGCGAAATCAAAAAGCGCACGCTAACGTGACAGGTGCAACGAAAATAAAGAAAACCTTAAATTTTAAAAGCTGCTTTGCCCTAATCCGTAACACCATCAGAGGCAAACACATGAATTCTCAACTGCTTCGCATGTTTTGGACCGCCGTCCACGAAACGCCCTCTCATTTGCTCAGCCGCTTCGATGACAAGGCACTCAGCAATCATCTTCTTGGCAAAATTAATACCCGAGTCCCGCTCAGTCACGAAGAACAGTCAGCAGCAATGTAGGCATTGACTGCTGACTGT
>JAAHIA010000846.1 GCA_010671975.1 Leptolyngbya sp. SIO4C1
TTGAGCCATACTTCGCCAATAACCAAATTGCTGCAATTATGCCTGAGGAAGAATATTAGTCATTTTTTTAGCCAGGCTTATAGCAAGAGTTGCCATTTTTTGAACTATTTGACCTGTGGCTGGAGTTTCCCAGGTAATAAGACACTGAACTGCTTCAAAAAGTGAGACATCATCCTCACAATGACCTGATAACAGAAAATCTTCAATTAAATCTACTCGCCTCTTAGTTACTCCTAGACGTACGAGATATCTAAAGGCAGCTCCCCTGAGACTTGGAGAGTCTGCCAGAATTGATGGAAGGCATTTCTCAAGAGAATTATCTTTAATCATTCCAAAAAGATTGAAATAACGCTTGAAAACCTTATCCCACTGTCCAGTACGGTCTTTCCGCTCAAATTGCCTAAATCCTTTCTTTAGCAAGCGTTTTTGTTTTTCTTGTGCTCTCGGACTACCCGCACCATGTTTTATGGAAGCTTCAATGATTGTCAGAGCGCGATTCTCTTGAATCCAAAAATGTGTAACGGCATCCTTAGCAAATAAAATTTTGCTTTTGCTTGTGTTCAACCGAAGGCCTTGGCTACCGAGTACGTTATCTAACTTTCGCAATAGCTGTTTACCTTCTTCTCGCGAATTAACTCCTGCATCAACATCATCCATCCAGCGAACAAAGTTCCCGTTTGTAGCATTTTCTAATTCTTCATCAAGCTTAAATAAGTAAGCATGTGCAAGTAAGCGTGGAGCATCAAAATTGATCTGTGGTAGCCCAACCCCCGAATGTGGCATATAGTAAGGCCGCCACGAAAACGACTCTAATAAATAGAATAAGAAATTAAGCAAATTTTCGCTGAATTGACTGCAAGAGGCTAGTGTGTTGCGCAGAGACGTCAGCGGAATACAGTCAAAATAGTTCGCAATATCAGTTATGACGACGTATTCATGCGAATTTGTAAATTTCCAGATGCGCTTCTGAAATTGCGGCCAAAGTAGCCACCAAGGATAGGCAAAAGTGCCATCGACCTGTTCTACGCTTCCCGG
>JAAHIA010000847.1 GCA_010671975.1 Leptolyngbya sp. SIO4C1
TGCTCAACTTTGAGAATATCAACACCGGTGCTGGTAACGACACAATTTACGGTACCGGAGGCGCTAACCGCATTAACGCCGGTGCCGGTCATGACAGAGTCTATGCTGGTGCAGGCAACGACACGATCACTGGTGGTAAGGGCAATGACTATTTAGTGGGGGGTCTCAACAACGATGTGATCAACGGCACCAGCTATGCAGCTCAGGGAACCGGTGAGCGCGACATTCTCGTTAGCGGTAGCCTACAGGACCAAGACCTCTTCGTCCTAGGTGAACGGCGCAGCGGCATTGGACGTGTTTTCTACAACGATCAGGGCTTCGCCGACCATGCAGTGATTCAAGACTTCGATGTTTACGACTTTGCCGGTGACTTAGCAGATAAGATTCAGCTGCTGGGTAGTGCATCGTCTTACTCTGTCTCTAATGTGACGGTGAATGGTGTCTCAGGCGCTGGCATCTACTTCCAGCATGATCTCATTGGCATCGTTGAAGGTGTTCGTGCGTCTAGTCTGAACCTACACAACTCCAATCAGTTTACTTACGCATAGCGGCCTCTAGCTAACCGCTATATAGTGAGCCCCCCGCGCTTTAACAGCGCTGGGGGCTTTAACAATCTCCCTCAAGCTATAGCCAGTTGCCAATCAGAATAAACGGTGCCCAGTAGTAAGGATGCTGAGTGAAACCGCCTGCTTGAATCACTTCGAGTTGGGCCGCGCGCAGTGCCTGGGCTTTGCTGAGATTAGGATCGAGCAGATGATGATAAAAGCGGGTAATCAAGCTAGCCGTGGCTGCATCATCAACCGCCCAGAGCGATGCGATCGCGCTTCTCACCCCGGCCCGTACCGCCACGCCGGCTAGCCCTAGGGTTGCTCGGTCATCGCCAACGGCGGTTTCACAAGCCGTTAGCGCTAGCAAATCAATCGGCGCTTGATCGATAGTAGAAACGCTGCGAATCAGCGCATCTAGCTCACTAATCGTCAGTGCTTTATTACGCTGAGCATCCAGCTTTTGCCCCGTTACGATGTAGTTGTC
>JAAHIA010000848.1 GCA_010671975.1 Leptolyngbya sp. SIO4C1
TCCAAGGAGTCTGAAAAAACATGACTTTTGGTCGGTAGACAAGTAGACACTTTATAGGATCTCCATCCCAGACATCCTGTCTACACGTCTACTCTTTCCCTAAAACCCATCTGCATCGGCGTTTTCAACAGTAGATATTCCATCTACCCCTTCCCCATCACCGTCTACCGCGTCTACCGTCGCCCGCCACTGCGATCGATTCCCCATCCCCCGCGTCTCCCCATACCCCATCGCCTCCAACTCCCGAAAATGCGAGCGAATCACATCCGAACTTGCCTTTCGTAAACTCCGCTCATAATTCCGCGCATCCTTCGCCCGCAACCATCCCTGCACCCGCGACAGCCGGATTAACTTTGTATAGACCGGTTCCAATGCCCCGTCTACCGTATCCCCTTCTGCGTACAGCAACTTCACCTGGCCAATAAACCATCGCGCCAGCTTGATCGTCGCCGTCATTATCTCCCGCAGGATATCCAGCTGGATGGTCCCCGTGATGCTGAGACTGGTGCGTGGAATGCTGATGCGAACACCGCTGGCCCGATCCACCTTTAAGCCCGATCCATCAAAGCCCCGCCAGCTCATCCGGCGTCACCAAAATACCCCGTGTCGGCTGCTGCGACTGAATCCGCGCCAGTGCCTCTCGGGTCGCATCGGAGGTGTGATATTCCCATGGGGTGGGTTTTCGGGGGCGATCGCAACTCGGGCTACACATACTCCTCAAACTGGACAAACGACCGATTCTGATCTTGCCAACCTGTTTGGGCAATCAGTTACGATTCCACCTCCCAATCCTCAACCTGTAGCCCTCTATCTGTCTAAACTCCCGGGTATTGTGAGTCACTAGCGTTAAGTTGTTCACAAGAGCGATCGCAGCAACCTGCAAATCGTACGCCCCGATCGGAGTTCCTGCACTGGCAAGTTGCGCCCGGACTCTCCCAAGGGAGATCGCAGCCTCATCCCCAAACGGCAGAGAAATAAACTGCTTTAGAAATTCCTGTTGTCG
>JAAHIA010000085.1 GCA_010671975.1 Leptolyngbya sp. SIO4C1
CGATCGCGCCGGTGGGGCTGCTGAGGTTTGACCGGCGGGCCGTGGCGCTGGGGCTGCTGAAGTGTAGCCACTAAATTCTGAGCACTGGCTACAGGTTTTCGACTGGGTGCGCCGGTGGGGGCGGAAGCGGAGGGGCGATCGTTTCGTGGGCGATCATCTGCCTTATGGCTGCAATCATCTCGGCAGGCAACTCAATAGGCTTCCACCCCGCAATCTTAATTACGACATCCCCATCAGCCAATAAAGATTCGTCTGCCCTTTCTTTGAAGTCGGCGACGCTCTTGAACTCGAATGTTGTCTTGGTCATTTGCTTTCAAACCCAGAATGAACAATCCTAGTTTCCAGTCAGGCAAAGAGCACTGTCAGTGACCGGGATCGCTCCGAAATACGCTGGATTTATTGCAGCGGCCTTCCAAAAGACCCTGGCCTCTGAAATTTTTGACGGCTTTGGGCATAACTACGGCGAATACGGGGAAGTAATACAGATCCGAATGTGCCGCCTGGTTTGTGCTCAGCAAGTGATTGAGCTTCAATCAGCGCCATGCACACAGCACACCAGCGAGCCGAGTAAACATTTTCGCCAATAGAGAGGGCATTTAAGAATGCTCTCCATGCACTCCAGCGGCTCTCTGCCGCCTTACCTGAATCAATTAACTGGGAGGCTTCAGAGCTTAGTTTTTCTGGCGGTGAAAAACGAAAAATAACGCGTGAACCTGGATGGTTGAGGTAAATAGGCTCTTTCAACCAGTCGTCAGAAACCACGAAAAGACACTTTTCTGAGATGGATGCCAGAGCCCGATTCAGCCCCGCAGGCGGAACAACTAGATCTTTCTGAATCTGAGCAACGCCATCTTTCTTGGCTGCTATAGCAATACCGATTTTGCCGGATGAGTAAATGGCTGCTACGTGTTCCATCTCAAATCTCCTGAATGACCATATCGGGCTGAGTGAAGCGCCAAGGCTAAAGCAATTACAGTATCGTCGTGATAGCGGCTCGCGGCTTCTAGCTTGCCGTCAGAACGTCGCTGGAAACCCAAAAGCTCTTGAGTAATGATTGAATTTGGAATAGTAAGATGTCCTCGCTCAAGGGCTACAACTAACCTGCCTATCAAGCCTTCTTTAGAATCGCGCGTTGTCGCGAAGCCCTCAAGTGAGGTATTCCGTGAGCCGGGCAGGTAGCTCAGCTGCTCAAGCCAAACTTGCCCTACGCCGTTTTTCTCAATTGAACAGGTAACCGGCTGATAATCAGCTAGCAGCTCGGCAATATTGCTCAGATGCTGCTCAGTCGTTCCTTTTTGCCGTCGATAAAGCTTCACAACAGCAAAACGATCGCACTCATCTGAGAATATTTTCTTGATGACGATGCACACAGAAAAATCAGCACCGCTAGTAGCTGAATCGATGCCAGCAAAATAGATCGCTTCATCGTCTGGCTGCTCCCAATCACCAGCAGCAGCGCGGCTAATAAGCTCGAATGAGAACACAGATTCTGTGTCTGACGTAGAGAAATCGAGATCGTATTCTTGATTAAATGTGCTCTCATCGATGCCGGATTCTTCAAGAATGCGAGCTTTGAAATCAGGCTCAGCCTGGTAACGCTCTACGGCTCGCCAGTGAGCAATGACGACAGTAGACGGGGAATCAGCCCTGAGAATCTGAAAAGGCTCGCTGCGGTCCTCCCTGATAGCGGTAAATAGCTGCTCAGTCGCTGTATCATCACCGCCGCTAAGTAGCTCCCAGTATTTAGCGCCTGCGCCGCGCTTGCCGTTGGGTGTTGAGACAAATAGCGAAACAGCATTGTCATTCCATGTTTGAGCCGGCGCGATCGCGCCAATTGTTGCGCTCAGATCGTCGTAGAACGAGCATTCTTCAAAAATTACAGCGTCAATTGAATCTAGGCCGCGTCCGCAGCTTTCAGGATCGGATGACCGAAAGTATAGGACAGACCCGTTCTCAAGCTCTTGCCGGCTGAGTGAATCGCTGACAGTAGGCACCTTGGCGGCAGTGAGAAACTTACGGTTTCGGTAGCCTAACAGCGAAGCATCATTGTAGGTTTTGTGTAGAAACAACGCCTGAAAGCCTGGTACAGACAGCGCTAAGTAATCGACAATGCTGAGCACAAGCGTTGTCGCACCGACCTGGCGAGACTTGCAAAAGATGTAGGACTTACGGCGATCGCGGCTACTGATAATGAGATCGGCTGTCTGCTGTTGCCAGCTCAGCGGCTCAAAATTGGCGATGCCTGAGCCGCTTTTGATGGGAATCTGAGCAACCCACTCAGCCCAGCTGTCAGGCAGCATAAACGCTGCATTTGTCTCTACTGGCAGGTCTTCAGCCCTATCAGCTAGATTTTTTACTTGCCGAAGCGATGCTGACGACTTTATCGCTGAGCCTGGCTTCCAACTTCGAGATTTCATGCAAGATATCCTCAAGTCCCGAGAGGCGATCGTTTGAAGTGCGCAGAGATTCAATTACCGTGCACAAACTTGTCATCAGCTGGGGGATTTGACGGGCTGATAAATCATCAGCCTCAGTCGCTTCCACCAATTCTCTTAAAAGAACCCCAACCTGGCTAACCAAGGAGGCGAGCAAGCCCCTGACAGCTCTTTCATCTCGCTGCGCCTGGCTCAACTCGCTTGCATCAGCCATCGCCGCTAATTGCCGACTTCTTTCAAGCTCAGCACGAGTGAAGATTTCAAGGCATTCCTGAAAATCAAGCTGTTTTTTCCATTTGTAGAATCCTCCCTCGGAAATGCCAACAGCAGGCCAGACATCCTTGTCCTTATGGCCTTTGGCCATCAGCTGCGCCGCTTTAATTTGCTTAATTGAGAGTGGCATAAACTTAAATTTTCGTTACTTTTCTTTTCACCTGACAACCCAACTTCTGTAATGCGAGCTAGATGAAAAAACAATATGTTTTTTGCCATCCGGCGAAGCGACGCGCGGCAGTTGGTTGAGCCAGCTCGCCTCCGTCCAATTTTTGAAATCTCGACCATCAATCCCGTTTTCAATGGCCGGTTGCTGGTAAACCCGCTTATTTTCTGCCTCCAGCTCAGCACCTCGCTCGACAAATACAGCTAATTCTTTTGCAAGCTCACTAGCAAGGCGATTTAATCTCTTGGCCTGCTGATGATATGCCTGAATCGCTTTCTCGTGCTTCTGCAACTTTCGCCGCTCGTCAACTTCAAGCTGCTCATCAATCTGCCGAACATCGGAAGCTATTGCGAACCCAGATCATGCGGCCACTCTCTGACGTTGCAGAACAAGAATATGTTGCTGCTGGTCGGGTGTCAGCAGCGCCCAAAGAGAAGCTGTATCATCAGCCCCTAGACACTGGTAAATCGAGAGGTATTGGCCCCAGTGATCGCAGCCGCGCAAAATGTCAAGGCAGATTTGTTGTAGATGGCTTAGGGGCTCAGACTCAAGGGGAGGGGGGTTGGGGGAGGGATCCAGAACTTCAGTAGAGGGATTATCTCTATACTGAAGTTCTGGATCTGGTTGATTTTCCTGGATTTTTAGCTTTATTCGCTCTGCAACCTGACCCCATGATTCAATAATCCCCGACGCAATTTCTTTCATGACACCTTTTGCTCGGTTCATGGTCTCTTCGGCCGTTTCGTAGCGGTAGCGATCGCGCTCATCTGCTGCACTCACAGACTTACCCTTTTTCAAAAGCTGAGCAATTCTGCCCTCAATATCGGAAAGGGTGCGGAGTCGATATCGCCAATACTTGTACTTTCCGGCTTCGCGGCCATCGGTTACCGCTTCATAGCCTGGAATCTGAAGCAACTTATGGAGACATTTGGTATCTGGCGTTTGAGGTGTGAATTGGAGGCCATGAATCCGCTGGCTGTGCCTTGAGAGCGCGGATAGGCGCTGTGCGTTTTGTCGAGCGTAGGCAGCAACTGCGGTACAGTCTAGCTTTGTCCAATTCGTAATTTTGCCTTTCAGTATTTCAGGAATCAGAGGGGCTTCTAGGACTAGCTGAGCTAATTCGATTTCGTGAGGAGCCGCTGGCAGATCCGGCAGACTGTGTTCGTCGGTTGCGATCGCGATTGCCCTAAGCGCTTTAGCGTGACAAATGCCTTGCCAGAGCTCGGGTTCGTACAGGCCGATATGGATTAGGGCACGGATGCGGATTGCCTTGATTTTTCCGCGAGCATCGGGGGCGGCATCCCAAGCAGCTAGCCACGGGGCTATTTTTGATGTCCCATTGGTAGTGACCTTCTCGAGCAAAGACAACTTATCCCATGCCCCAAACTGCCGGACTAAGTCAGCTTTGTGCCGTTTAGTGGTTTGCAATGGCCCAGCAGGTTCATCGCTTTCCGAAAAATCTGGCCTAGCAAGTGCTGTGGCTCTGCTCAATCTGCCGATAGCTTGCTCCTCAGCTGCCGCGACTGACTCTTTTAAATGCTCAGTTTCTGAAGGCTCTAATAAATTGGCTTGCTGTATCTTCCATCCGTTGCCGATCCATTCTGATGTTAGAGTTTCGAGCTTGAAGTACAGCTCGCGCGCTTGAATAGCCCAGAATTCAGGAAGTTCCCTGATCTCATCAATCTCAAGCTGACTTTTGTTCTGATGCTGATTTAAGAAATCGAGTGCCCCGATTGCCTTTGCAACACCAGTAGCGGAACTCAGCCCCAATGACTTCTCAGCTGTGAGCAGACCGCGCCAAAAATCGGGGAAAAATAGGTCTATATCGGGGTGCTTCGACAATCCGCGATTGGTGGTGTAGATGTATCGCGCGTTGATACGTTTCCCAAAAATAACATCTCTCACTCGCTCGCCGCGCTGGCTGGCAGCGGTAGCGCCTTCAAATCCGCTGATGTACTCAAATTGAGAGTCAAAATACTCTGACTCGATTGAAACGCCGCTGTTAAAGACAGGTGTAAAGATTAGCCAGTCTGGTTGATTCGTGTAAAGCCAGTCGTCACAACCATTAGCAAATTCGCCCTTGACCTTACCAGGCGTGAATTTCCCATCTAGAACCTGACCCTTTTTTCCTGAGCCCTTAAAGTGCTCGCGTAGAATTCGATGGATGAGCCTAGCCTTAGATTGTGAGCCGCAGGGGATAGAAATCCGTTTTCCTGCCTCTATTTCTTTAATCAGTTGATTGAGCCAGCTATAGAATGCTCGGTTGCTTTGCGGCGGGCCTCCCTTCGCCCCATCCCAGCGCTCAGCTCTCACCTGAGCATTGTCGTGATAGAGGTAAATTGAAATATTAGGATTTTGGGGGCGCTTACGCTGGATGGTCTCGATTTCGGATGGCGCAAATCCGCCTAGCCGCTGAACCGCTGAGACCGTAACCCGGTACATGGCATCAGTCGAGATCGCGACGGTCTTAGCCCGGCCCAGAACTTTTGCTAGCGCTTTGCGACACAGCGTAGGCTCTGTGCCGAGTGATCCGTCAAATACGCGCTGCAAGTCTTCGTTCGCCTCATCGATAAAAACAAGCTCAAAGTTTTCCTCTGCGACTTTGTGAACTGACTCGGGGCAGGTGACGGCGATCGGGTAGTTCCACCAGCTAGCCTGCATGTGGTGAGCTGCCCAGTTTCCGTGCCTCTCATCGCTGGGGTTATTGCCTAGGACAGCCTTCAGCGCTCGGTTTAAGTTGGCGACCAAATCTTTAACTAAGACTCGGGTTGGCGCGATCGCTAGGCTCTTTGCCTGAACCTTGATGGCGTTGATAAAAAGCCCAGTGCCCGCCCCGCTTGTCTTTCGGGTGCACTTTTGCCCGTCAAGGATATATAGCTTTCTCGTTCCATCAACGGCTAGGGATAAAGCGGTAAATTGTCCTTCGATGTGATTGGCAGGTAGTAGCTGGCGCTTTCGTAGCTCAGCCTCTACAGCGGCTCTACGCTCTTGGCGGTTTTCGGGCAGGCTGATATTTAGCTGCTTGGCGAATTCAGTCCAGTAAACATCCTCGTCACGCTTCGCTTTTGAGGCGATATCAAACAGCTTCGGTTTGGTTTCTGCGCTTGTTTTAACTGCCTTTAGTAGCTGTCCCTTTTGCCCCTTTTCCCAAGTTTGGCGAGTGACCTGTGAGTTTGTCTGGGGGAACTCGAAGCCGTATTGTCTGGCGAGATGAAAGAGTGAGCCTAATCCTGCCTTACGGCTGCTGTGACTGCGCTCGATTGATTTCAGAATGCGATCGAACCCACCACGCCCCCACTGTCCCAGACCGCCATCCCATTCGCGCAATAAAGCCTCGCCTTCAGCGCCTAGCTCATTGAGTACACCGGCAATCGTCGTACGGAGCCCGTCGTATGTGCCGTTTCCCGGCGTATAGGGAGGAATGCAGGCTAAAGCCTGCCGAACGAGATCGATTTGATCTGTTCCTTCGATCGGGTTGGCGTCGCACCATACTTTCCGCTGAGCTTCCCGCTCTGCTTTCTCTAAAGCAATCCTCTGCTGCTTGGCTTTGTGCCATGCGATCGCGTCTGCAAGAAAACTCTCAGGCAGCACTGCCGACTCATCCAGCAGAAAAGCTTCGCGCCCTGGCGCGCCAAAGAAAAAGCGAGAGGCATCTTTGCAGGCTGAATCTGCAACGGCCAGCACTTCAATCAAATAGCAGTAGCAGATCCGTATCTGCTGCCAGCCCTTGACTGGCCGCGCCAGCCGAAAAACTAACCGGAATTTGCTCAGCTCAGGCGTGCTGCTCGCGGTTTCGATTCCTAACCCACAATGCTGGCTGATGAAAGGATTTTGCAGTGCTTGCTCAATCGATAGCCCGCCGTCTACATCCGCCGCAAGCAGCTCGGTATAGTTGGCGTTTTGCTGCCGCCGCGTGCGATCGCCGTCTAACAGCGCTGGCATCCAAGGATGCCCTTTGCCGATATGGTCAGCTAGAGATGTAAAATTGCCGTTGGTTGCCTCGAACGCGCCCGCGTAACTGAGGTTCTGCGGCTCGGTCTTACCGAGGACCTTGAAATTTGCACTATATCCAAATGGGAGGCTCATGAGTTTGCCTCCCGCACCTCGAAATCAATCAGCGCAGCTCTGCCCGGGTCAATTTCACCGCGCCGGGTAATTTCCTCCCAGAGCCGCATGACCTGCGGCACATCGGGCGGGTGAATGCACCTCTCAAAAGCCGCCACGATCGCGGACACTTCATGTTTGTACAACTGGCCGCAAATCTTCGATCCATCGTGAGCCAGGCGGAGATAAAATCGATTACACCTCCAGCGCTGTCGACAGTCAATCCGCCGAGCCAGAAGCCACTTCCCTAGCTGCCGCTCGCCTGATTTGAGTGCGATCGGCTCAAAAAACTCGATTTCCACTGGAACTAGAGCACTCTGGGATCCAAAAAGTTTTAACTGGTAAGTTCCTGGGGAGCTTCTAGATCTACTGCTCTGATTAGATTGAAATTTCTGTCTTTTTTGGGTTAGAATTTTCATAGATATTGATCGTTTGTCTGGGCGATATTGAAATTCAGACCAGGCCCCGGCTGTTTGTGCAGCGCGGGGATTTTATTTTTCAGGCTTAGAAAAGTTTTTCATCAGGATAGATCTGACAAAAGTCGACCTCGGGCTGTTGCTCTCTTGCCGTTTGGCTTCAATTTGCCGGTAAAGAGAATCGGGGACTTTAACACTTATGAGTCGATATTTTTTTCTTTCCATACCCCAGGTATACCTTGCCTGCCTTGACTTTTGGGGTTTTTGAAAAGCTGAAAACAACAGAAATGAGAGCTGCCGCTACCAAAATAATTGTTTTTAACTTCGTCTCTTGCCGTACCAATCGATCGCAATGCGGCACCGCTGCACCGCATCACGCAAAAAGGCATAAAAATCCTGCACCCGGTTGCCACTGCCGCCGAGCTGCTGTAAATTTGAACTAACTTCTTTTTCTAATACGCCTTACTTAGTCGCCCGTGAGTTGCCGCTCCGTGGCGATTTTGGCGTTTAATGGGCTTTCAAATTGCATCACCTCCTTTAATGATCGGTAGAATACGCCTGAAACGCCAGCGAGATCAAGCGCTTAGCCGCTGCCAGATGCGCGATATTTCAGCGAGCAATACCTGAAACTGCTCTCTAAAGGCTGAGTGCTCACGATCGTTGGCTTGCCGATCGGCTTCAGCTTGTTCTCGCTGGCGTTGGGCTGTAATGCGATCGGCTCTGCCTTCTTCAATAAGGACTTGAACCTGCCTAGAGGTTTCGCTTATCTCCTCACCTATTGAGCCAATCATGCTGATTACATCGGCTGTAGTTGCGTCTAGATCTGCTCTACTCCGATCAAAACCCGCTGCGATTTCAGCCCCTAGCGTACTGACTGCCTGACTGGTGCTGGCGGTAGCCTGGCGTAGTTCGGCGATTGCCTCAGCGTTGGCATCAATCTTGGGCTGCATTGCTGCAATCGCTCTCGCATTGCTGGCTACCAGCTGCCGTAGCTCATCGTTCGATAGCGGTTGCTCTGTCGGGCCGTTAGTCATCTGTCCCCCTATGCTGCTTTGACCTGAGCCAGGCTGAGGGCCTGTTGTACCACCTGAGTTTGCTGTTTAGCTAACTCCAGAAAATTATTCATCGTAGCGGCTTGCTCAGCTACGGTTCTGCGCTGGTTTTCGATATTCATAGTCAGCCGCTCAATCCCCCGCTCAAGCCGGTCGATGCTGGCTGCCTGATTGCTGACTGTGGTTGTCAGTCTATCGAGCTGCTTAGTGATTTCATCAAGCCGCTTCTCAGTGCTGATCTGGTACTCAGTGACCCGCTTCTCAAGCCGATCGAGTCTGGCCCCTGTAGCTTCTGATAGTGCATCGATTGGATCAGGCATTACTCATCATCTCCAGATGTGCGATCGCCGCCACGCAGCTCGCCTAGCGGCAATGCGTCTTTCGGTAACTCACCCTCTTTTTTAGCCAGATCAAAAAGTACTTCCTCTAAGTACCGATTAGCACTTGTGAAATTCTTTCTGGCAATCGATTGAAGGGCTTCAATAACCCTTTCGTCTAGATGATACGTTCGCCGCTTCCGAGCCATTAAATCGAGCATGTCGTACCCATCAATCATATTGCACTCAAACCATACCTCAAACTGCACTCAATAAGCACGCAGATTTTTTTATCAATAGACCTCAAACCTATAAGGCAATTTGAACTCAAATATATTGCTAGTTGCACTCAATTTGAGTATAACTGATTCATAGCGACGAACACAGCGCCACACCCGCGCAATCGCTACTGACAACCTTACGAAATCACAAGGACACGACACTATGACAACGCAGACTAAACGCACGCTAACCCTGCTCGATGTCGCTACCCTGGCTGGCTCAACTAAGCGAACTGCTCAACGCTGGCTTGAGAAAGCTACGGCTGAGCATGGCGAGTTAGGCGAGCTGATTGAAGGCACCCGTCTGTTTTCAGAAGCCGAGAAAGATACGCTGCTGAGCTATCAGAGCAAGCGCCCACAGAATACTGTGACTGCTGATGAGCCCGAGCAGCCCGCACCGGTGGCCGCCGAGCTGCAAATTTATGAAGGCAACCATCAGGTCACGCTACCCACGCCGCAGCTAAGCAGCGGCTTTGCCTTAGACACTTTGCGAGCCGATGCCGATGTGCTCAGCTATGACGATCCGCTGACGCTGGCTCAGTCAGTGCTCGCCCAGAATCAGCAAATCATCGGCGCTATGGATGTCCACCGGCAACAGCAGGTCCAGAAGCTAGCGGCTACAAGTCAAGCTCTGCAGGCTATTCAGCTGTCTAATCAGCAGCTGCGAGACGCGGCAGTTGAATACAAAATTGATAGCCGTGTTCAAGGCGCTCAGCTAAATCAGGCTACTCAGCAGCTGGGGATGGCAGTGGCCGAGCAGCAGCGCTTGGGAAAGCCCGTTGCGCCCAGCTCATCGGAATCGGAGTAGTTGCAGGGCTGCTGTTGGGGCTGCTGATTCAGTCTGTGCTGTGGATTGGTGCTCCTGCCAGCGATGTCCAAAGTCCAAGCCCGTCAACTGTTTTAGGAGATTGAATTATGCAAGCAAGCTTCATCAGTTCAGAGCAGCTGCTGCAGCGAGAGCTACACAGCATTGTCGAAGATTTCGGCCTCAAGCCCGTACTGGAAGGACTAGCAGAATTTGTCAGCGCTGAGCGGGTGACGCTCATGCCCAGCCAGGTCGAGACAATTCGCAACTTTCTAGAACTAGCCGCTGAGGAAATCCGATGATACCGCCTATTTTGCTGCCGCTGCTGTTGATAGTAGCTATCTACGTTGCAGCCACATTCATCAGCCCAAATCGTTATTAGGAGAGTTATGCACCCACTAACCTTAGTCCTTCTACCCGCCGTCATCCTGGCGTTTTTCGCCGGCCTAGCAATGGCGCAGAAAGCACCAAGAGGTCGCCGGCAGCAGCAGCAAAGGCTGGTAGGCCGATACACCCGATATAGGAGGTAGCTAATGAATCGCCACCAGACCGCCCTAGTGCTCCTTGTGCTGCTGCTTCTGGTGATTGCAGCGCCCTCGCGAGAGCTATCCCTACGAAAGTATCTACCCTCAATCGAGTTGAATTTTAGAGGTAATGAAAATGGCTAAACCCAAAGCCCAACAAGACTTAGAACAAATGGCCGCAGATGCCCTAGACGGCGTAGACGCGCTGCTAGGCCGAGGCTTGCCCCGCAAGGAAGCCAAAGCCAGCGGCAAAACCAAGGTGAGCCGCAGCAAGGCCAAGAAAGCTACTCAGCCCACCGCGCCGACCGCAGGCCCAGCAGCAGGCCCGCTCGCACCGGTGGCCGCCTCAGATACCGCTGTAAGCGTTGATCTGCATCCTGGCTTACCCAGCATCAGCCCGCAGGAGTTCACCGCCCAGTTTGAGGCCCACGCCGGCCAGACGCGAGCCGCGCAGCTGATGCAGGCCCGCGCCAAGACCGATAAAGAATATGCCGTTGCCCAGGGCTTAGCGCTAGAGGCCCGAGTACAGCAGGCCAAGAATCAGGTGACGGCTGAAGGAATCAACCTGCAAGGTCAGAAGCTAGCGCTGGCTCAAACTCAGAGCGAGCTTGAATCTGTGAGGGTTCAAGCCGCTCAGATTGATGTGGCAGGCGAGCAGGCGCTGCTACCGCTGCGGCAGGAAGGCTGGGCTATCAAGTCAGCTGAGATGCAGATTGACAACGAAGGCAATCGGGCACTGCTAGAGCCGCGCCGTCAGCATCACGCGCTCAAGCTAGAGCTAGCGCAGACCGAGCTACAGAAAATCGCTCAGCAGGTCGAACTGAAGCGAGCCGAGCTATTTCAACCGCTGCCGATCCAGCAGCTTTCGTAACCAGCAAGGGCTAGGGAAGCCGTCGAAAAGCCCCTAGCCCCGCTACCTGCCCTGTGAGAACAGATAGAACCATGAAACCAGAAACGACCAACTTTCGTAATCACCGCTTCGCTGGCGGTGCCTTCACAGCCCTTAGCCTGCTGCTGCTGCTAGCCGAAACCCCAATCCTGTTTGTGCTGGCCCTCATGGGCGGCATGGGCGGGCTAGGCTACCTGCTAGCGACTGCCACACTAGAAACGCCTATTCGTCGCGCAGAGAGCCGCCTAGATGCCGCGCAGCGCGCTATTGATGAACGCTCAGCCAGCATCAAAGCTGAGCGCGCCGACCTGAAGGAAAAGCTACGGCTCACCAATGCCCGCCTAGATACGATGCACGCTGAGGCCGAGCAGATGAAGGCTGAGCTGCGCTCTGAATACGATCGCGACATCCGCGCTGCTCGCAAAGCGCTAGCTGATGAGTTTCGTCAGCAAGGGCTAGCGCTAGAAGCCAGCTATGCCGAGAAGATTAAGGACAAAGACAGCTACATGCTGGAGCGGATTAAGCATCATAAATCCAAGCTCATCGGCGACAACCAGCAGCTGCATGAGCGCATTGAGCAGCTAGAAACCCTGCTGCAGCAACGTGATACCTACCTGCTTGAAGAATTCAATAAGCGGCTACAGGGCTACGATGCCGACTTCAAAAACCTGAAGGATGCAGCGCTTAGCCAAGCTCAGAACGTCGGGGAAGCCCGCGCCGCCTACGAAGCCGAGTTTCAAGCCCTGCGCGATGAGCGCGATCGGCTGGTGAAAGAAGTCCGCCGATTAATGCAGCCTAAGCGGTTCCGCCGCAACACCGACCGGGATGTCGTCGGCAATAAGATACTGGACTTCTTCAAAAGCAAAGGCGTGTTGCTGGAAGGCGAAGACTGGTCAGAGCGGTTCAACCACGTCGATTACTTCCTCTACCCCATGCCCTCTACCAGCGTCGATCAGGTCAAAGCCCAGCTTGAGGACTTGCAGATTCACCTAGGGGTCTTCAGCCGCCCCAAAGCGGTGATTGAGGATGGCTTTATCAAGCTCACCGTGCAAGTCGGCAATCAGCCCAAGGCCGTGGAAATCCCCAGCACGCCGTTAACCCGCGTCGAGAAATCTATCGACCTGGCTAACCACCTGCGGATTGTCGGCCCGTCTGGTTCAGGTAAATCGACCTGGCTCGATAACGTCATCTGGCTCGGGCTGAGCCTATGGCCCACAGCAAATCACACGATTCTCGATCCGAAATACCCCTTTACCCAGTGGAGCAATATCAAGCCAGACTTCAAGAATGATGAGTGCGTCACTAAGATTCAGGAAATCGGCTCAGAGATGGCTGAGCGCTTCTCTGAGGCCAACCAGGTAGCCGATGAGCATGGGGCAGATAGCGAGGGCTTCAGCCGCTATCTAGACGGGCTGAGCTATGAGCTATTCGTCATCGATGAAGCGCAAGACCTATATCGCCGCGCCAAAAAATGCGATCGGACGCTAGGCAATCGCAAGAATGAACTGGCTAACGGTGTGCGTGATTCGCTACTGGAATGCTTGAACGTAGGCCGTGCGCTGAAGGTCAAAACGTACTTCATTACTCAGTCAGCCAAGTGCTCAAAAATCAACCTGAATGAGGACGACTTTGATAATGCTGTCAGCATCTTCTTAGGCGCATCTATTTCCTATGCGCTGAGCACTGAATTGAAAGATTCTTACTCATCAGAAAAACTTAGTTTGGTGCGAGCAGAATACGTAAAGCGAAAGGAACTAGGCCAGCAATATTTAGGTCTAATAAGTGACTTGGAGCGTGATGATCTATATCTGTTTGAGTTGCCCCGACCTGGCTTTTACTACGAGCGCGTAATGCACTCTCGCCCCCCCTCAGCACCGGTGCCCGTGCCGCCTTCTGAGAGGGCTGAAACCATTGATGCTCCTATGGCACCGAGTAGCACCAAAATCGAGTCTGAGGGCGCTAGCACGGAATCAGCACCGGATGGCACCGAAAGCAGCACCGACTTAGCACAGCTACTTGAGCAGGGCACCCGCTGCCCCCACTGTGGGACAAAATCAAATACCTATAAGCGCAAAACACCTACTAAGAAAGGTGAGGTGACAGTGAGGTGTAAAACACCAAATTGCCGCTCGAATGGCTCATTCAAATGGAAAGTAGTTTAATCAAGAAATATGGATATTGAATCGAATCAGTCCGATCGCATTGCCCGTTTAGAAGCCATTCAAAAAGCGCTTGACCTGGCAGAGCATATCTGCAATCGCGGCTACTTTGTCAGTAGTAATGAGCTAGCCGAAATCATGGACTTGCAGGCCAGCGTGTTAGATGTCAAGGGGGTTAGACGTGACGCGACAGAGGTGTTGTCGTGTTAAGTGTCATTTGATAGAGACTAACCAGGCTCAAATTGAGACTAACAGGCGAAACGACAGGCAGGGATCCAAACGAC
>JAAHIA010000086.1 GCA_010671975.1 Leptolyngbya sp. SIO4C1
TTGATGAAGTTTCTGAATGCCCTAATTGATGCTGAAGGGATTCAGTTAGACAGTAGTCAATCGAGCAATGGGCGCGGAGGTCGTAGCGCTAGCTACCGCATTACTGTACAATCAAATGGTAACTTATTGATTGGCTCAGCCTATACAAAGCAGATGGGTTTAAAGCCGGGAGATGAGTTTGAGATTTCGCTTGGGCGTAAGCATATTCGCCTAAAGCAAATTGATGAAGACGACGCTAATTCTATCATCGAAGAGGAAGAATAAATGGCTGCGATCGCAATCGCTCAGAAGCAGTATAAAATGCTGTAAAGATTGGCTCACAACGGTAAAGAATGCTTCATTGATCCATTTATTTACCCAAAGAGGGGAATCTGCTCAAAGCGGTTTCCCCTTTATTGCTATTTTTTAACCCCGTTTAATTTAGCTGGCGCTGTCGATCCACTGTCGTACTGATTGTAGTAGCCTAAGTGCCGGGAAGTGTGATTGAGTCATGCACTAAGTCAGTGAGCGGGGTGTTAAAAAGCAACTATGAGTCTGCCTATCGTTTTGGAAGTCGCTGTCGGCATTATTTTTATCTATTTGACGCTGAGCTTAGTGGCGAGCGAGGTTCAAGAAATCATCAGCAGTCTGCTGCAGTGGCGAGCTGAGCATCTTAAATATTCAATCGAGCAGCTGCTAGCCGGTGAGGCGCCGTCTGATAAGAATTCGGCGCGGCAGCTGGCCGATCGGCTCTATCACAGCGCGCTAATTCGCAATCTCAACTATGAAGCCCAGGGACGGCTAGCCAGGTTTGTGCGAAGCATTCTACACGTGGTCGGCGCTGTCTATCGCTGGGTAACGCGCAGCCGCAACGTCTTTGCCGGCGATACTAGCGGTCCTTCTTATATTCCGCCTGAGACATTTGCAGTGTCGCTGCTAGAAAATTTGCAGCTAGAGCAGCTGCAGCAGGTGATGACAGAATCGCGGCTGAGGCGGTTTGTGCGCGAGCGAATTAGCCTGCCTGTCAACAATATTGTCAACGACATTAAGGCCAGCCTCGGCGATGAATTTGTGCTGTCTGCAGAGCTGCGTCACTTTGAGGCCAGCTTAGAGCAAATTATCGTAGACTATCAGGCGCAGCGAGTCACGCTGGCGCAGACGCTCGATCGGCTGATTGCAGAGCTCAGCGGACTTGCCGATCTGGCGGAGCAGGTCTTGCCAGAGGGTCAGCCAGCCACTGAAACCTTTCGGCGGCGGCTGCGCTATCTGCGCAGCAACTTGCTGGGCAACTTGGATTCGGTCGTCGTATTGCTAAAGCAGATTCAGCCAACCCTGCAGGAGCTGATTGCGCTGCTAGACAATCACAGTCGGCTCTACCGTGAGCTGGTCACCATTGCGACTCAGGAAGGCGGCAGTGCCAAACAGATGGTGGCACAGCTAAAGACGCTGCAGCTGCCGCCCTATTTGCAAGAGAGTTTGCTGACGCTGGCCGGGCAGGCACAGCTTAAAGTTGAGACTGCAGAAGGAGCGCTGCGACAGCTGCAAACTGAGGTTGAGCAGTGGTTTGAGCACGGTATGACGAGAGCTTCGGGGGTCTATAAGCGCAATTCCAAGGTGGTGGCGCTGCTAATTGGCTTTGCGATCGCGGTGATTTTTAATGCTGATACGTTTCACATGGTCAGCCGACTCAGCATCGACCAGGCCGTGCGCAGCAGCATTGTTCAGAGCGTCGATCAGCTCAACCCTCAAACGCTGGCTGAGGTGGCTGGGCAGCTGCCGGCCACTGACCAACCTGAGACTGACCGGACTGAGACGGCGCCCGTGGATGCCAATCAGCTGGCGGCAGAGCTGCAGTCGCTAGGCGATGCCGTCAGTCAAACGCTAGAGGCCTATCAGCTGCCGATGGGCCGGACTGAGTCTGTGCTGAGCGCACAGCAGGCGGCTGAGGCTAGCTGGCCGCTGCCCATGCCGCGCCGCTGGTTTGGCTGGCTAATTACTAGCCTAGCGATCGCGATGGGGTCGCAGTTTTGGTTTGACGCACTGCGGCGGGTGGTTTCGGTGCGCTCATCCGGAGCTAAGCCGACTCAGACAGCACCGGAATCCAAATAACAAAGGCTGTTCCTGGTCCAGCTGCTGCCTGCTGCCGAATCGCTGCCGGCACCCAGTCTGTGCCAGCGACCGGACTGATCACTTCAATCTGGCCCTGCATCTGCGTGATCAGCTCCTGCGCGATTGCTAGCCCCAGCCCCGTACCCGGAATTGACCCGGTCGCCTGCACGCCTCGATAGTGACGCTCAAACAGCCGCGCTTGGTCCTCCGGTGGAATACCTGCACCGGTATCGCCTACGACAATCCCTTGATAGGTCACTGCTTCGGTGGTGCGCTCAAACCCGGTCTGCAGCCAGACCCAGGCGGCCGGTGACGAATATTTGAAGGCATTGTCTAGCAGATTAGAGAGCACTTCCTGCAGCGCTTGCGTATCCACGACTACCGAGACGGGAGCCGAGTCTACATCAACCAGCAGGTGAATCTGCTGCTCTTGGGCCACTGCCTGCGTGACTGCAACCAGCGGCGCGAGAACTTCAGAGAGCAGCTGCGCTGTGGGTAGGAGCGTGCGACCCAGTCCCTTAGAGGGCAGCAGCGCCGGTGGTTCGCCAGCGAGCTCGGCCGACGGCAGCGCGGCTGGCGTTTGCAGATCTTCTTGCAGCTCAACATCGCCGAGATCGACCGTTTCGTCAAAGTCAGATAGCAGCGCCTTCAGCCGCTGGCTTTCTCTGACGATGCCCTCAGCGACTGAATAGTTAGGATCGTCTGCCTGCAGCCGCCGTCGCAGCAGCTGACCAAAGGTGGCCAGCGCCGTCAGCGGATTGCGAAACTGGTGCAGCAGATTGTGAAAGACCTCAGACTGTCGGCCCTGCAGCATGCGCTTATGCTGTAAACGCTGCTGTAGCCAGTGGTTGCGACGCTCGAGCACGCAGCCAGCAGCAACGCTGTCAGCAACTTGCTGAATCTGCAGGCGCTCAGTATCTTCCCAGCGCTGCTCTCGAACCACCACCATTAGGCCAACAACGACGTCGGTATAGACTAGCGGCATCACCACCTGATCCTCAGAGCCGCTGGCCGGGCTATCAATGCGATCGCTCGCCACTGACGCATTGCTCAAAGCGGCCGCGATCGCGTCTGGATCTTCAAGAGCCGTGGCCTGCTCTGACGGCGCTGGCAGCCGTCGGGCTGAGGGCACTGCACCTAGCTGCCGCTTTGACCAGGTCTCAGACGATTCGGGATAGCTGGCAATCGGAGTAAAGCTGGAAGCGTCTAGCTGCAGCGACTCGGCTAAATAAACGATGGCCGATAGCGGCCCCAGGGTCCGATTTAATAACTGCAGCTGCGCTTGACATAGCGATCTCAGTTCTGGACTGACAGAGAGGGTCATGCACAGCCTCATTAAAAAAGTTACCAATTTGACAAAATTTTAATTTTTATCAAAGTTCGCAGATGCCGGGCGCAGTCCCAATTCCTAAATTTCTAGCAAATATCACAAAATCTGGAAGATTTGTTGGCTTTTTGGCTGTTTTAAGAGAAGTTGAAAATCTAAAGCGCAACCGGTATACTTTGCAGGGTTTACTAGTTTTGTAACTGACACTACAACTCATCAGCAATGGATAGGAGGTAAGGAAACTTGGCACGGAGACGCAAGCGGAAGAGTCGTCGTCGTCTAGAAGGGCGTCGTATTTTAGAAGCGGTTCCTCAGTATAGTATCGAAAGCGGTGCTGAAAAACCTGTCACAGCGGCTCGAAACTTCATTCATTCTAAAGGAATTCATCCTCCAGCGCTGCTGCTAGTTAAGCGTAACGAGCATACCACCGATCGATACTTTTGGGCCGAGAAAGGTCTCTTCGGCGCTCAGTATGTCGAAGAGAATCATTTCTTGTTCCCCAGCCTGCGCATATTGACTGGTGAGGAAGAAGAGGTTGTGCTGACCTAGCGACTGCTGATTTTTATCGGCGGCAAACTGCAGCCAAGCTATAGCGCGATGGGAGGAGGCTTAAGCAGCCTCTTCCCATTGCTTTAAAGGTAAATTGGCAGCCAGCTGAATCGCTTCGTCTCGATGGCCTGTAAAAGTAACTTTTGAATTTAGAGAATTCTGCGCTTGACTCCTGTCTGCCGCATTCAGCGATTCGGTCTCAAACGCAATCGTTTCTTCTCGACCGGCCCGGCGCCAGTAAAATATTGGGGCCAGCGGAGCCAGCAGCGTCAGCGCCAGCGGCAGCTTGCCAGCAGCGGGCAGCGCAATTAGCAGCACCAGAGCTAGACACAGTAGCCCAACAGCAGCTAGCAGACTGAGAAAAACTGCTAGAAAGACGCTAGGACGAACCTGCCCTATCATCTGAACCGGCTGTGCTCCGCTGCGATCGCGCCGCTGATAGGCGCGCTGCTCAAAATAGTCGGTCAGCTGCTGCTGCAGTTCGTCAGCGGTCTGCGACGACGCAAAAGCAACCGTCTGAGTGCGGTCCTTAGCAGAGGCTCGAATGAAGAATACTAGCCCAACGACTAGCAGACCCGTTAGCAGCAGCGTGGAAGAAAGGACAACATCCGTCACGGTGTATTCTCAGGGCAAAGCCGAGGCCGCCCAACTCATAGAGGAACCTTTCAAAAATACACCGTTATGACGCCGTTTTAATCAGCCTTATGACGACATGGCTCGACGAACTGGATTTTGAGCGGCTCGCTGCCCCAGCATATAGCGATGCCACAGATCTGAGAGCTCACGCGCTTTCGTTTGCCAGTCTGGGCGCAGCCGATACATTCGCCTGGGGCGACCCCGACCTTCTACTTTCTTCCAATAGCCCATAATTGCGCCCTGATTTTCTAAAAATTTCAAAGCGCTGTAGAGTACGGTGTCAGAGAGCCGATAGTCGGGATATTCACGCTCGATGGCGTGAATCAGCTCGGTTCCATAGGAATCTCGCTTGACCAGCACCGACAGTACATAGCAAACAGCAAGCTCTTTGTTGAGATAGATTGGCGGTGGATCTTCAAAGAACTGATAAATGTCCTCAAATTTCATGGCATTGCTCCGGGGCAAGTGTGTGTGTGAGACAAAAACCCAGCCTGAGGGAAAAGCGGCCTATCGCGAATAAGTCTGGCTCAAGCCTGGCTCAGGTCAGACTAGACGCTGACTTAAGTTTGACCGAGGCAGTTTAACTAAGACCGGTTGACTATGACGGTCAAACGTATTTAATTAGGTAAGTTTATTCTAAACGCTAAAAATTCACACAGTTCCACTCTGGTGAATACGGTAATATCTGAAAAGTTTTTTTAGCCTTTCTTAAAGTTTAATCGCCCAGGTTTCAGGCTAGTCTAACTGGCTAACCCTGGCCACAGCGCTACTCAAAATCGGCTGCTAGACTCTCTCACTGCAGGTTTGTGCGAAAGAGTGGCTGGCCATCCTGCATGGCTATCAGGTCTAAAAAGACGGGCCCAGTTGTAAAGATAGGTTGCGCAGCCACGGCTTTAATCTCTAGCGGCTCACCGTAGCTTTGTACATTTTCTAGAAATTCAATCACCGGTTCGCTGAGGCCGCCGGCTACGCGCGGCTCATCGAGGATAATGCCTTCTAAGCTAGCCTGAACCTGGGCGCTCAGCAGCAGCGTTTGCAGCTTCTCAACCAGCACTTCAGTACGCGGATAGGGGCGATCAACGCTAACGCTGGCAATGATTTCGCCAGGTTGAAAGACGACCCGATTGACTTTGGCCTGCAGGTTGATTTCGACACAGGGCTCATTGCCTTCCAAGACGCAGGGTTCGCCGACAATGTAGTTGCCAGAGGCGGCCACGCGCACGACGTAGGTTTGACCGTCAACAACCTGGTTGACGATGCGCTCGACCTCAGCTGGCGCAATGCGCAGAATTTGAACATCGGCTGCTGCATCTGGCAAAATCTTACGCAGCGCTAGGCGATTTGCTTCGCTCAGCAGCTGCTCAATTTCTTGCGTGGCTATGCTCACAGAATCCGGGCTGGTAATCAGCAGCGCTAGAGTCTCATTGCGGCTGACGGCAACGCTGCCGCTGCGCAGCTTGACGAATTCTGACTCCAGACGGCGAATTTCTTCTGCTAAAAAAATCTGCTGCGTCTCTAGGCTTTGTAGCGCTGCTTCGCGCTCGGCAATGTCGCGATCGCGCTCGGCTAGCTCCTGGTCGCGTTCAGCCAGCACCTGATCGCGCTCGGCTAGCTCTTGGTCGCGCTCGGCAATGTCGCGATCGCGTTCAGCAATGTCGCGATCGCGCTCGGCAATCTGGTTGCGAATGGCGGCCTGCCGCTGCAGCAGGGCCTCGCGATCTTGCTGTAGCCGCTCAATCTCGGTGCGCAGCTGCTCTGCCTGCTGCGAAATTACTGTCTGCCGCTGCAGCAAAGACTCACGCTCCTGCTGTAGCCGCTCAATCTCGGTGCGCAAGTCGCCCGCTTGAAGATCGAGCGCGGCGATTACCTGCTTTAGCCCGGCTTCGGCTTCGCGCTTCTGTCGAGAGACCGTCTCTAATGCTGCCTCAGTATCCGCCTTTGCTGTCTGCGCTTCTGCTAGCGCCTGCCGTGCCTCCGCCAGGTTGGTTTGGATCTCCTCAAATTCAAACAGCCCTTTGCGCAGCTGCTCGCTAGCAATTAGCAGCAGCCCTAGCGTTGAAGCAGAAATGACGCTGCCAGTAAGCACGCTGACCACCGTGGCTGTCTGGCGCGGCCGCAAATTAAACAGCGACAGCCGCGCTTTGCCCACTCGCATCCCAATTCGGTCACCTACTGTCGCAATGACGCCGCCTAAAAATAAAATTGTCGCCACTAAGATTAAGCCGACGTCCATCCGCTACTCGACGCAGTTTACTCGGTGCAGTTGTACGTGCTGCCCACGTATAGGGTACTGCATCCCGATCGGATTAGGTAAACTGCTGGCTGAGGCTGACCGGGTCGTGAACCGTAATTTTCTTCTTGTAGATAGAAATCATTCCCTCTTGACGCAAATCGCCCAGCAGCCGCGTTACCGTGACGCGAGTAGAGCCGATTGCTTCGGCGATAGCCTGATGCGAGAGCTTCAGGTCGACAGTGATGCCGTTAGGGCTCGGTACGCCAAAGTCGCGACAGAGAATTAGCAGAAAGCTGACCAGTCGAGAGCCCATATCTCGATGCGCCAGCGTTTCGATCATCATTTCTGTCTGCAAGATACGAGAGGAGAGACCGCGCAGCATCATCATCGAGAGCTCGGGATGATCTTCTAGCGCTGGCTCAACCTGGTCGATGGGGATCGACAGCAGCTCGACCGGCGTAAAGGCCACCGCATGATAGAAGCGGTCGGAGCGATGACCAGTAATCAGCGACAGGACGCCAAAGACGCTATTTTCTCGCAGCAGGGCCACCGTAATTTCTTCGCCAGCTTCATACACGCGCGACAGCTTCACTGCTCCTTTTAACAAAAAGTAAACGCGCTCAGCAGGGTCCCCTGGAAAGAAGATAGTTTTGCCACGCTCATAAGTTTCGACGACGGGCGGAAATGCGCCACCTGAGATTTGGCGGAGCAGATCGGCAAGCGGTTTGTCTTGGGTTACAACCATACTGATGACGGGAGGGCAGAACAGCGCTGGGGCAGAAGCTTAACGCAGCTGGGTAGATTCTAATCGATACAGAATTATTAAAGGCCTTTCAATAAATGCGATGAGTCCTTGACTTTAAATCACTAAAACTCAAGTGAGAGGGGCGTTTTGTATTCAGTGATACTCAATTATGGCAGAAATTGTAAATGGCAATATTTTTCCCGATCTTACTGACCTTTCTTGCCTAATTGCGCAGGCTAGCGCTGAAGATCTTGGGCCTAGCGCTATCTATGGCGACCGGTTTTTCAGTATGCTCCTATGTGCGCTTAACAAGTAGAGATCATGCTAGACCTGACAGGAAAAAACGCCTTAGTAACCGGCATTGCTAATAACCGCTCGATTGCCTGGGGCATCGCGCAGCAGCTGCATGCGGCCGGTGCTGACTTAGGCATTACCTATCTACCAGACGATCGCGGTCGAATGGAGGGCAAGGTGCGCGACCTGACTGCGCCTTTGAACCCAAGCCTGTTTTTGCCTTGCAACGTGCAAGACGATCAGCAGGTGGCCGCAACCTTTGAGGCCATCCAGCAGAAATGGGGACGGCTCGATATTTTGATTCACTGTCTGGCCTTTGCTAACCGCGATGACCTCACTGGCGACTTTAGCAATACCTCCCGTCAGGGATTTCAAACAGCGCTCGATATCAGCGCCTATTCGCTGCTGCAGCTGGCAAACGGTGCCAAAGCGCTGATGAGCGAAGGTGGCAGCATTGTGACGCTAACCTACCTCGGGGGTGTGCGGGTTGTGCCCAACTACAACGTCATGGGGATCGCTAAGGCCGCGCTGGAAATGAACGTGCGCTATCTCGCAGCAGAGCTAGGGCCGCAGCAGATTCGAGTGAATGGCATTTCTGCTGGACCGATTCGTACGCTGGCTTCGTCGGCCGTTGGTGGCATCCTCGATATGATTCACCACGTGGAAGAAGCGGCCCCGCTGCGGCGCACTGTGACGCAGACAGAGGTGGGTAATGCAGCGGCGTTTTTGAGCAGCGATTTGGCTAGCGGCGTGACGGGGCAGATTTTGTACGTGGATTCGGGCTACGAGGTGATGGGGATGTAGGGTGAGGGATGTGGGGAGATGAAGGGTAAAGCATTAGTCGGTGAAGCTGGTGTTGAGGGGAGCAGGGGCTGAAGAGGTAAGGAGCGATCGCAGGATTTGTGCCTGGGCGGCTGGCATTTGGCCGTAGCTGAATCGGCAGGGAATTGAGCTGGGCAGCTTTTGGCTGAGCTGCTCGAAGGCATAGGGGCTGCCATAGACGACGAGAGCCTGCAGGTGGTCGGCGGCTAGCAGCGTGGTGAGGTAGTCTACGGCTAGCTGGGTTAGGCTGGCGCTGCTGCGAAAGGGATTGCCGCGAATAAACAGCTGCAGCAGCGTGGGGCAGTTGGCTGAGATGGCTTGGCTGGGCCAGCGGCTGTCAACTAGGCACAGCTCATAGCCTTGCTGGGTGGGCTGCGTCAGGGCGGGGGCGGTGCGCGGCAGGTAGCGGCAGCCGATAAGGTCGTCAACTAGGATCAGGTTGCGCTTGGGACCGGCGACTGGCCGGAGCGGGTCGCCCTGCTGCCGCTGAGCGGTGCTGAGCAGCTGTTGCTGCAGCTGTTGGGCAGCGGGCTGGGCAATCTGGTTAAGCTCGACGGGAATCGGGTGGGACTGCTCCCAGGCGTGGCAAGAGGGGGCGCTATCCACCGAGCCGGTTTTGTACTTAGCGCGCCAGATGCGCTCAACGCTGGTGCGAATCTGAGCTTGGCTGAGCCGCCCGACCCGCACTGCTTCGCAGAGGGCTTCAATCGTACCGACAGGATCGGCCGGCATCAGGAGAATATCAGCACCGGCGGCGACGGCCAGCACAGCCGCTTCGTAGGGACCGTACTGCTGCGCGATCGCGCCCATCACCAGCGCATCGGTGACAATCAGACCGTCAAAGCCTAAATCTTGGCGCAGTAGCCCCGTCAGCGTGGCTTTTGAGAGCGTCGCCGGATACTGCGAATCGAGCTGCGGCAGCAGCAGGTGCGCGGTCATGACGCTATCGACGCCGGCCGCGATCGCAGCTTTAAAGGGCGCTAGCTCTAGCTGCTGCAGTCGCTCAAACGAATGGGGCACCACCGGCAGGCTGAGGTGCGAGTCTACTGCCGTATCGCCATGGCCCGGAAAATGCTTGGCCGTGGTCAGCACCGGCAGCGCCTGGGCGCCGCGAATATAGGCGGTGCTGAGCTGGCTGACGCACTCGGCCCGATCGCCGAAGGCGCGAACGTTAATGACGGGATTGACCGGATTGTTGTTGACATCGACGACCGGCGCTAGCAGCCAGTTAAGCCCGATGGCCATCGCTTCTTGCGCCGTGTAGCGACCCATCTGCTCAGCGTAGTCGAGCGCCTGAGCCAAGTCGGTCTGGGCAATCTCAGCCAGCGCCATCGGCGGCGGAAACCAGGTGGCGCCGCTGAAGCGCTGTCCCACGCCTTCTTCGACATCGGCGGCAATCAGCAGAGGGTATTTGGCCCAGCTCTGCAGCTGCTGCGATCGCAGGCCAACTTCAGCCGCGCTGCCGCCAAGCAAAATCACGCCGCCCATGCCCAGCTCGCCTAGCCAGTGCTGCAGATCGGTCTGAGTCGCTTCCCACTGCGGATATTCAATCTCATGATCAAAGAGATGACCAGTAGTGCGCACCGCGATCAGCTGCGCCACTAGCTCGGCCAGGCTGAGCTGCTCAAGATCTGGTAGAAAGGGCTGCACGCGCTAGGCTTCAGGACTAGCGTCGTCGTCGCTGGTCTCGGCAGACTTTTCTTGCGAAATCTGGTTGATCAACGATAGGACACGGCTGCCGCGCTCAAACGAGCGATCTTCTTTGAAAACTATCTCTGGCGTGCGCCGGAGCCGCATCCGACGACCGAGCTCACCGCGCACATAGCCGGTTGCCGCCTTTAGCCCAGCCATTGTCTCGGCCCGGGCCTCTTCGGTGCCATAGATGCTGACGAAGATTTTGGCGTGCTGCAGGTCGCCTGAAACGTCTACGTCGGTGACGCTAACCATGCCGGCCCCGACCCGATCGTCTTTGATGCCGTGCAGCAGCAGCTGGCTGACTTCCCGCTTAATTGAGGAAGACACGCGCTCTACTCTTCGACTGGTTGCCATTGTCTTGTCTCCTAGTGAAGCGGTTAGCTTAGCCCTAGCATGGCGCGCAGGGTAAAGCTCAGAAATAAAAAGCCTGCGATCACGCTGCCGATCAGCGCTACGGCCGTCGTCGGACGCTTTAGCAGCGGCAGCAGTGGCTGCAGCGCATTGTACAAAACGCCAAGGGTAAAAGAAATGAAATAGCGAGGATATCGAGAAACGTTTCTAAAAAAATCTTCCATTTGAAATTGCTCAACGATAGCCGTTACCGGGCGGTCAATTCATCGCCTTAGCATGTCAGTATTATCCTATCGCAGGAATCCCGCTCGCTCGTTCACATTAAGATTGCTTAAGTAATGCGGTGTCCCCCTTCTCAGGTTCCCAGGCCCTTTCTGAAATGGGCCGGTGGCAAGCGACAGCTGCTGCCAGAGCTGCTCAAATACGTGCCAAGCTGTGCGCCGGGTCGCAAGTACTATGAGCCCTTTATTGGCGGCGGGGCGCTGCTGCTCACGCTGCTGCCACAGCGGGCCGTCATCGGCGACAGCAACGCTGAGCTGATCAACTGCTACCAGGTGGTGCGAGACTCGCTCGGCGAGCTGATTGAAGCGCTGCGCCAGCACCGCAATGACGCTGACTACTTTTACCAAATCCGCGCTTGGGATCGGCAGGCCGACTATGCTTTGAGGACACCGGTCCAGCGCGCCGCGCGCATCATCTATCTGAATAAAACCTGCTACAACGGGCTGTTTAGAGTCAATTCCAAGGGGCAGTTCAATGCGCCGTTTGGTCGCTATAAGCGGCCGAATATCCTCGATGAAGCAGCTTTGAGCGCCGTTAGCAACTATCTTCAGCGGACTGAGGTCGATATCTTTAAAGCAGATTTTGCAGACAGTGTGAGCACCGCTGCTCAAGGAGATTTCGTCTACTTTGATCCCCCCTACGACCCGGTTTCTGAGACAGCTTCATTTACCAGCTATGACCGCAGCGGCTTCGACCGCAGCCAGCAGCAACGCCTCAAGGAGGTGGTCGATGAGCTCACGGCTAGGGGCGCTCAGGTTTTGGTGAGCAACGCCTATACCGACTTCATTCGCGATCTCTACCAGGGCTATCCCTGCCTTCGAGTGAGCGCCACTAGGGCGATTAATTCTAACGCGCTGAAGCGAGGCAAAGTAGACGAAATTTTGATTATGAACTATTCAGCTCGCAAGCGCTGACTGAGAGGCCATATATGCGCATTCGCTATCGTCTGTTTCTAGGCTTTATGAGCTGTCGCTCAGGTTCCATTCAAAGCGTTCTACGGGTACCTGACCCTCGCTGACCACGGCGCCAACGAAATCGTCAGGCAGTCGCGACTGCAGAATGGTCAGCGCCCAGTCGCCGGCTTCTGGCACCTGCAGCAGCTGCGGTGGCCCGCTGAGCTGAACTTCGACCGTCTGCAGCGACTGCGTTAGCCCCTGGCCAATGGCTTTGAGGTAGGCTTCTTTACAAGTCCAGTATTGTAAGAATTGACGCTGCGCTTCGGGCTGGCTGAGCGGGGCTAGCGTTTCGGCCTCCAGCGGCGTCAGACAGCGCTGGCTCAGGCTTTGAAAATGCGACATCAGCCGCACCTGCTCAAGGTCGACGCCGACGCGGCGCTGGTAAGCAATGGCACAGAGCGCCTGCCCGGCTGAGTGGGAGAGGTTGAACTGCAGGTCGGGCTGAGCGGCTAGCTGCGGTTTGCCATAGTCGCCATAGAGAAACTCCAGTCGGTCGGGCGAGATTTGAGTATAGCCGCTGAGGATATGGCGCAGGCTGCCGCGCGCATGCACAAACTGGTGGCGATCGCGCTCAAACCGAAAGCGATTGGCCCGGCTTTGCTCAACTTCAGAAAGACAGTCCCAGTAGTGCGAAATATTACTGAGCTGCAGCGGGATTTCCCAGAGATGAACCTGACTAGAATTAGGCGTAAAATCACAGACGACCTGTTGGGTTTTCATGCCAGCAGCGTAGATTACCGGAGATATTCTGGGCAAACTACCGCCAGCATGACATAGACTGCTTCGGGTAATTTACGCATTTGACTCGACTTCTTTATTTTTTCTGTAAAGTCTACGTGTAAACCTGTAAGTACCGAAGATGGCTGTGGCAACATGCAATTCTAAATGGCCCCAAACTCTGCCCGGTTAGATCTTCAACTCAAGTATCTAAATGGTTCAATCTCCTCCCAGCCCTAAAGTGCAGTTTTCGACCCTGGTCGAACTGCTGCAGCACCAAGCGGCTAGCCAGCCTGACAGCTTAGCCTATCAGTTTTTGGTGGACGGTAAGCGCGAAGGGGCCGCCTATACTTATGCCGAGCTAGAGCGTCAGGCAAAAGCGATCGCGGCCCTCCTGCAGCAGCAGCAGGTCAAAGGTGAGCGAGCGCTGCTGCTCTATCCGCAAGGGATAGAGGTGATGGCAGCCTTCTGCGGCTGTCTCTATGCCGGCGTCATTGCCATTCCGGTACCGCCGCCAGACGCGGGCCGGCTGAAGCGCACGCTGCCGCGCCTGCGTGAAATCGTCAAAGATGCGGCTGCGTCGCTGGTGCTCAGCACCGACCGCATCATTTCCATGATCCAAGCCTCGGGGCTGGAGTTTCCTGAATTTCAAACAATGCGCTGGATTGACACTGAGCAGGTCGATCTGGCTTTAGCTGATGACTGGCAAGATCCGCAGGTCGACAAAGACGTCCTGGCCTATCTGCAGTACACCTCGGGTTCGACCTCAACGCCCAAAGGGGTAATGCTCAGCCACTACAACCTAATGCACCATTCGGCCTATCTGCAGCGGGCCTGCGGCTATGCGCCTGAGGGGGCAACGGTTACCTGGATGCCCTACTTTCACGACTATGGCCTAGTCGAAGGGCTAATTCAGCCGCTCTACACGGGCATGCCCTGCTATATCATGGCGCCGCTGGCCTTTGTGAAGCGACCGCTGCGCTGGTTAGAGCTGATTA
>JAAHIA010000087.1 GCA_010671975.1 Leptolyngbya sp. SIO4C1
TGAAACGTATCTAGCCCTAAATTGGGCGACCATTCTAATAAGCGATCTAACATTGACTCGTTGCTGATTACCTCGCGCGAACTGAACTTTTGACCAATTGGAAGATAGACCGACGTTTGTGAGCGACGCTACTTTCTAGAATAGATAGTTATAGAGTATCTTGCTTCATCCCACAGGCTTGTGATTGCTTCTTTATTTGCCCAGTTTCGCAGCCAGTATCCGTCTGGCTGCCTGACTACCGAACTCCTGACCCACACAGCAGAAGGCTACATCGTTAAAGCATCGGCAGCTGTGGAGGGCCAAACTGTGGCCACAGCAATGGCTGCTAACCGCGATCTAGAACAGGCCGAAGAGCGAGCGCAAGTCAGACTGCTGACGCTATTAAATATAGCGCCCCCCGATAGTCCAGCAGCTAGTCCAGCAGCTAGCCCAGCAGCAACGATAGCTGAAGTTGCCCCTGCAGCAGCTCAGCCAGAGCCGCCAGAGCCGACGCTGTCTGCTGAGCTACCCGCCACTGCGCTGCTGCCAGATTTGGCCCCTACCCCCGACATCCCTCAGCCTGCAAAAGGGCTACCAGACGACCAGTCCAGCGAACTACCAGCCAGCGAGCTGGTTCTGCCAGATGAAGAAGGCTTAGATATGCCGCTCGATCAGGTGGTAGACATTCCGACTGCTTCGCTACCTGCAGAGGTTGCCCCAGCCCCGGCCGGCACACCCGCTGCGTCACTGGCCTCAAACGCGCTTGAAACGCTAGAGACTAGCACCCAGCCTGTCGATCTCTCAGACATCATTGCCCAGACCGACGTAGAAATGTCGCGGCTGGGCTGGAGTAGCGCGCAGGGCAGACAGCACCTAGAGCGCACCTATCAAAAGCGCTCCAGACAGCAGCTCACTGATGAAGAACTGCTGGAATTTTTGCTGTATTTAGAGTCTCAGCCGACGCCTACCTTCCGCTGAGTCGCCTAACGATGGCCTACTCAACGACGGTGGGACGGCTGCCAATCGCATGACGATCGATCACTTGATCAATCAGGCCATACTCTAGCGCCTCGCTTGGCGACATAAAGAAGTCACGTTCGGTATCCTCTTTGATGCGCTCTAGCGGCTGTCCGGTGTGGTCAGCTAGGGCATGGTTGAGCAGATCTTTGATGTAGAGAATTTCTTTAGCCTGAATTTCAATATCAGCGGCCTGTCCCTGCGCACCGCCCAGCGGCTGGTGAATCATGATGCGCGAGTTGGGTAGGCTCATGCGCTTCCCCTTCTTACCGGCGCTCAGTAAGAATGCGCCCATACTTGCGGCTAAGCCCACGCAGATAGTGCAAACGTCAGGCTTGATGTGGTTCATCGTATCGAAGATGCCCAGGCCGTCATAAACGGAGCCACCCGGCGAATTGATATAGAGATAGATATCTTTGTCAGGATCTTCGGCTTCAAGAAACAGCATCTGCGCCACAATCAAGTTCGACGATTCTGCTGTAACCTGCTGCCCTAGAAAAACGATGCGTTCGCGCAGAAGGCGAGAGTAAATATCAAACGCGCGTTCGCCGCGACCGGACTGTTCAATAACGGTTGGAATCATAAGGAATTGCCTGGAGCCCACTGAATCACTATTGCTTGTACTGATTGTACAGAGTTGTCGGGGGGCTTGGGGGAGTGTGGATAACTCGACAAGGCTGCGTTTGAGCACGGTTCAGCCGTATCTATCAGCCTCGCTGCGCAGAGGCTTCGGCTTCGGGGACAGCAGCGCCGAAAGGCTGAAGCATAGAGCGCTGCATCGCCCCGGCTAGCACCAGCTGCGCGATCGCAAACAGGGCAAAGCTCTCGCCTAGCAGAACAGCGCTTTGCCACGCCAGCGGCGTCTCCAGCGTTTCTATCTGCGACAGGCCGCGCACCAGCGCGAAGGCCCCCACAGCGCCGCTGCGCAGATGCGGGTTGACATCCGCGCGCACGATGTAGCGATAGGTCACTCCAAAGAGAAAGGTGCAGAAGGCCGCGATCGCCAGACTCGGGCCGGCACTCACCGCCTGCGGCAGGAGGCTTTGCTCAATCGCCATCAGGCTAGCCATGGTCAGCCCGCCCGCTACGGCTGCGATCGCGCCGGCTTTGATTGATTCCATTCGTTCTTGAGCCGTCAGCAGCGAGGGAGATGACATAGGCGAATAAGACGACAGAGTAGCAAGGTAACAGGCAATCAGCTCGCGTGATTCTGATCGCGATTGACTCTGAATTTACCGTATGATGGAAAGTAACGATAAGGTGATTTTTCTTAGCAAGTTCTATGGATATCTTGACGCTTGGCTGGGTAGCGCTGCTGGCTTTCTTTAGCTTCTCACTGTCGCTGGTAGTCTGGGGCCGCAACGGGTTTTAACCTTGCCTCAGTTGCCTTTCAGCAAACATCATGGACATTGGATTAGAAGCACAGGCGTTTAGTGTTTTAGCGATCGCGGCTGCGGTTTTGCTGGTTTTAGTCACTGGCGGCGTTGTCTATTTGACGGCAATCGAGTGGCGCGATCGGCGGCGTCGCGTCGATGAGACGATTCAGCGGCGGCCTCGCAATCGCCGAAAGCAGTCTCGCTAGCGCTCAGCCGCCTAATCTTTAGGAGCTATCGAGGTATCAAGCCATAGGGCTTGGTGCCTTTTTGCTGTCTGGCCGGTTTTGAACCACGTTTGAATTAGATTAGGGTGTCAAGTTGCCGAAGCAATCAAGTTCTCGCATCGCCACGGCTCGACAGGCCGCCTTAGCCACCATCAAAGCCGTAGAGCGCGGCGCGTTTGCCGATGTTGAACTCGATCGACAGCTGCACCGTAGCCAGCTCAGCAGCGACGATCGGCGATTAGCAACAGAGCTAGTTTATGGCAGCGTGCGACGACGGCGGACGCTCGATGCGCTGATCGATCAGCTGGGTAAAAAGCCAGCTCACCAGCAGCCGGTCGATCTGCGGTTGATTCTGCAGCTAGGGTTTTATCAGCTGCGCTACCTCAGCCAGATTCCCGACCATGCGGTGGTGGATACGTCAGTTGAGCTTGCCAAGCACTGTCGCCTCGGCAAGCTGAGCGGCGTGGTCAACGGCATGCTGCGGCAGTACATTCGCCTCAGTGCGGCGGGAGATCCGCTGCGGCTGCCCGACGATGAGATCGCTCGGCTTGGCGTTCTCTACAGCTACCCAGATTGGATTGTTCGCGTTTGGCAGCAGCGGCTGCCAGAAGACGAGGTCGCGCAGCTGTGCGACTGGTTTAATCGACCGCCCAATTTAGATCTGCGGGTTAATCGTCTCAAAGTGTCAGTAGACCAGGCAGCCGCAGCGCTGCAGGCAGCAGGTGTGCAAACTCAGCGTCTGCCGCATCTGCCCTGGGCGCTGCGGCTATCGGGCAAGATTGGCAATATTCGTCAGCTGCCGGGCTATGCCGAAGGCTGGTGGATGGTGCAAGATGCCAGCGCGCAGCTGGTGGCAGAGCTGCTCAACCCGCAGCCAGGGGAGACAGTCATCGATGCCTGCGCCGCCCCAGGGGGTAAAACAGCCCATTTGGCTGAGCTAATGCAGGATACGGGGGCGCTGCTGGCGTGCGATCGCACCGCCTCTCGCTTAAAAAAAGTGCAGCAAAATCAGCAGCGCTTGGGTCTGACCTGCATTCAAACGCAGGTTTGCGACAGCCGAAACCAGCCGCAGCTCACCGCGACCGCTGACAAAGTATTACTGGATGTGCCCTGCTCTGGGCTCGGCACGCTGCATCGCCATGCCGACGCCCGCTGGCGGCAGCAGCCTGGCTCGGTGAGAGATCTGGTGCAGCTGCAAAAAGAGCTGCTGGCACAGACGGCCACTTGGGTTAAGCCGGGCGGCACGCTAGTCTATGCCACCTGCACGCTGCATCCTGACGAAAACGAACATCAGATTCAGCAGTTTTTAGCCGATCATCCGGATTGGGTAATTGAGCCACCCGAGCTGGATTCACCTGCGGCTGCCTACTCAGATGAATCAGGCTGGATTAAAGTTTGGCCGCATCGAGACAATATGGACGGTTTCTTTATGGTGCGATTGCAAGTCAGATAGCAGTCGCGAGTGTCCAACGTGCTGGAACTTTCACAAATAAAAAGCCGCTCAAGGCGGGATGTCTTTAAAGAATCTAGTATTTTCCGACTACATCGATGTAGAGGAGGGACCACTTTCCCTTTAATGACATCACGCTCTTTATCAGTGGCAATATTCCTCTATTAACGTCAGTTCGATGCCCTCAAGGGGTAAAAGCTCTGTCAAATGGTACTTCGGATTGAAATTACACCTGATCATTAACGATAAAGGTGAGCTGTTGGCGGTGCGTTTAACACCGGGAAATACCGATGAGCGAAAACCGTTACCTGAGATGGCCAAACAGCTGACGGGCAAGTTATTTGGCGATAAGGGCTATGTATCCCAAGCCTTATTTGAGCAGCTGTATCAACAAAGCCTTGAGCTGATTGCTAAGCGGCGTAAGAACATGACTAATCGGCTAATGACCCTGATGGATAAGATCCTATTGCGCAAGCGAGCGGTGATTGAATCGGTCAATGATCAACTCAAAAACATCTGTCAGGTTGAACATTCCAGGCATCGCAGCCCCTTAAACTTTTCAGCCAATCTCATCGGTGGGTTGATCGCGTATTCGTACCATCCCACCAAACCCGCGCTAGACCTGACACCTAAAGGATTAGAGGCATTGCCTCCTGCTATATTTTGATATCGAACTCACGTTAAATCAGATAGCAGTTCAGCTTCTTCTAAGTCAATCATTGAGACGTTATAGCGATGCAGACTTAGCAAAAAGCTCACCCAATCAACGCCGAGGAGTTGAGCCGCAATCCCAGATGAAATGCGCTTCATTTCAAACAGTTTGACAGCCATTGCCCATTTTGCCTCTTGCTCAAACTGCGCTGGTGTTTGCTGCAAAATGTCTGGCAAGCTTTCTGGGTAATCAATTCTAAGCTGAGCAACCATTCTTCAATACCTGCTCCCTATATTCATCGCGTTAGCCTCTGACGGGTTTAGCTATCTCTAGCTTGGCACTTTCAGTAGAACACGAACCTATTTTTAGGCATCAATTCTAAGACGCAACCAAGGTGATATGAGATCGCATCTCCAATAAAGGCTATCAGAGCAGAATATCTAAAGCGCCCTTATCCTTGAGTTTGTAGGCAGCATACCGATTAAAGCAGAGCACCGGGTTGCCCGCTACAACTGTTTCTAGCTCTGCTTCGCTGAGTTCAAAGTCGGTTTCTGGCTGGCGCTGTGAAACTTTTTGCGATGACGGGTACTGCATAACCTTTCTCCCTGATGCGATCGCGACTGCGGTCTTGGCTTAGGGAGAAAGATAGCTAGCGAGTTGGTAAAGAATCGGGAGATAAGTTGGGAAGAACTAGAGAAGCTGGGTTAACTAATGGAGCATTTCTTGTGGCGTTTGTTCAGCCAGTTGCGTGTGCTTGAGCGGCTCTGTCTGACTTAAAGCGGCTTCTGCTAAGCCTAGAAATAGCGGATGCGGCTTATTAGGCTGCGATTGAAACTCGGGGTGAAACTGACTGGCGATAAAAAACGGATGGGTTGCGTGCTCAACAATTTCGACCAGGCGTCCATCGGGTGAGGTGCCGCTGACGCGATAGCCGGTTTCTAAGAACAGATTGCGATAGGCGTTATTAAACTCGTAGCGATGCCGGTGTCGCTCATAAACCACCTCATCTTGATAGAGCTGACGCGCTAGGGTCTCGGGCTCTAGCCGACAGGGGTAAAGCCCCAGTCGCATGGTGCCGCCAAGATCTACCACGTCCTGCTGCTCGGGCAGCAGATTAATGACCGGATTACTTGCCTCTGGGTCAATCTCAGAGCTGTTGGCGCGCTCTAGCTGAGCCACGTTGCGCGCCCATTCGACCACAGCGCACTGCATGCCTAAGCAAAGCCCTAAAAAGGGAATGTGGTGCTCTCGCACGTACTGAATCGCTTGAATCTTACCCTCGATGCCGCGACTGCCAAAGCCGCCAGGCACCACTACGCCGTGAACCCCTTGCAAATATTGCTCAGGGCCGTTGAGTTCAATGTCTTCAGAGCTGATCCAGCGCAGATTGAGGTCAGCATTCACCGCGATCGCAGCGTGGCGCAGCGCCTCTACCACCGATAAATAGGCATCATTTAAGCTGACGTATTTGCCGACAATCGCAATGTCTAGCTGCTTGGTAGGCGCATACAGCCGCTCAACCAGCGTGGACCAGTGGCTTAAATCTGGCGATCGCTGCTCTAGGTGCAGCAGCTCTAGCGCCTGCTCGGCTAGGCCCTCTTTTTCTAGCCGCAGCGGCACCTCATAGATGCTTTGGGCATCGGTTGAGGGGATGACGCACTGCACTGGCACATCGCAAAAGTTTGAGACTTTTTCTTTAATGTGGTCTTCGATGGGCTTTTCGCAGCGGCAGACTAAAATGTCGGGCTGAATGCCAATCGAGCGCAGCTCTTTGACTGAATGCTGGGTCGGCTTCGTTTTCACCTCGCCCGCTGCCGGAATCCAGGGAATCAGCGTCACGTGCATGTAGATCACATTCTGCCGACCGACGTCTTTGCGAAACTGTCGGATCGCCTCTAGAAACGGCAGCGATTCAATATCGCCGACGGTGCCGCCAATCTCGGTAATCACCACGTCGGGATTGCGGTTTTGAGCGACGCGCCGAATCCGCTCTTTGATCTCGTTGGTAATATGCGGAATCACCTGTACCGTGCCGCCCTCATAGTCGCCGCGTCGCTCTTTGTTGATCACAGCCTGATAGATAGAGCCAGTGGTGACGCTGTTAAGCCGCGACATTGAGGTGTCGGTAAAGCGCTCGTAGTGCCCCAAATCCAGGTCCGTTTCGGCCCCGTCTTCGGTGACAAACACTTCGCCATGCTGAAACGGGCTCATGGTGCCCGGATCGACGTTGATGTAGGGATCGAGCTTCAGAATAGAGACCGAATAGTTGCGCGACTTGAGCAAACGGCCCAAGCTCGCAGCCACAATTCCTTTCCCAATGCTTGAAACGACACCGCCAGTCACGAACACAAATTTAGTCATAGCCCCGAGGTCAATCCTGCTGCCTGCACCAACCCGTTAATTGTGCCACAGGGCCATAGCGCTCATAGGAAATCTTTGGCTGCCGCAAGCATCCTCGCAACAGCGTAGACTAGAGACGAACTGAGGAGTAGCTATGCGTCTGAGTTGGATAAACGGAGTGGCTTTGGGCAGCGTGATTGGCATCGTAGGATTAAGTCAGCCAGGCTTTGCTGAATCGCTGTTTGTGGCCTATCCCCCAGGAAATCACGAGACGGTGGCCGATCGGATTTTCTTTATTGGCACGGCAGATCCGAACGCAGACGTACGAATCAACGGTCAGATCATCGACAATCGCAGCTCAGACGGACATTTTGCGCCGACGCTACCGCTGGCGATGGGGGACAACACGTTCACGCTGACGCAGGGTGATGAAACGCTGACGCTAAGCATAACGCGGCTGCCGCTGACGCCGCCCCAGCCGCAGGGCGTGGCCTTTGCCGAGGGGACGCTGACGCCGGCGCGCGATTTGGCTCGACTGCCGGGTGAGCTGATCTGCTTTGGCGCGATCGCACCGCCCCAGGCTGACGTATCGGTGCTGCTCACCAATCGGCAGATTCCTTTGCAGCCGCAGCCGGCTAGCGCTGAGCTGCCGCCCAACTACGCGGTGCTGACCAGCCAAACTGCGCCAATTGAAGTTGCCGCTACGCAGTATGCCGGCTGCGCCACTTTTAACCAGCCGGGCAGCTTTGGCATACCCGAATTTCGCCTAACGCTAGCCGGGCAAACCATCAGCCAGTCTACCGAGAGCAGCCTTGAAATCCTCTCACCCACCACCTTTCAGGTCGCAGAAGTCACCGTTGATTCAGGCATTGCTCGCACCGGCCCAAGCACCGACTATTCGCGGCTAACGCCTTTGCCCAAAGGCACCCAGGCAGCCATTACCGGCCGCGAGGGCGACTGGCTGCGGCTGGACTACGGCGCTTGGATTCGCGAGAGCGAAGTGCGTCTGTTTGAAAGCCCGATGCCGCCACAGACCACTATTCGCGGCGTGCGATCGCAGCAGGTTTCCGGTTGGACCGAGGTCATCTTTCCGCTGCAGGTGCCGGTGCCGGTGAGCATTGAGCAAGACACTAGCAGCCTCACCCTAACGCTGCACAACACCACGCCGCAGACCGACACCATTTATTTTTCTGAAGATCCGGTGGTTGAGCGGATGGACTGGCAGCCGATTCTGCCAGACAAAGCCGAATATACCTTTCACCTTAAGCAGGCTCAGCAGTGGGGCTACAAGCTGCGCTACGAAGGAAGCAGCCTGATCTTGTCGCTGCGGCATCCGCCTGAGAGGCAGAGCAGTAGGCCACTGCAGGGTACCCGGATTCTGCTCGACCCCGGCCACGGCAGCAGCGAAGACCTCGGGGCGCGGGGACCAACGGGCTATCCTGAAAAAGACGTAGCGCTGCTGGTTTCCAAGCTGGTGCGCGATGAGCTGCAGGCGCGCGGCGCTACCGTCGTCATGACCCGCGAAGGCGATGACGATCTCTATCCGCAAGATCGCGTCGATGTGATTGAGCAAGCAGAACCAACGCTGGCCCTGAGCTTACACTACAATGCCCTGCCAGACAGCGGTGATGCCCTCAATACCGCTGGGGTCGGCGCGTTTTGGTATCATCCACAGGCGCACGATCTGGCCCTATTTTTAAATAACTATCTGGTAGAAACCCTCAATCGGCCAGACTATGGCGTCTATTGGAATAATCTGGCGCTGACTCGACCTAGCGTTGCCCCGGCGGTCCTGCTCGAACTGGGCTTTATGATCAACCCGGTCGAATTTGAATGGATTACCGATCCAGACGCGCAGCGTGCCTTGGCAGCTGCGCTTGCAGACGGCATTGAGCAGTGGCTGAGACAGTCGAGCTGATGAATGCCTTTTATCTGCCTGCCTTTAAGAGCAAAGCCCTCTGGCAGCAGGCGGTAACGCACAAATCGCACGCCAAAGAGCAGGCCCAGCCGGGTCAAGATAATGAGCGGCTAGAGTTCTTAGGCGATGCCATTCTCACCTTTTTGAGCGGGCAGTATCTCTATCAGCGCTACCCTGAGCGCAGCGAGGGCGAACTGACGCCGCTGCGGGCCGCGCTAGTGGATGAAAAGCAGCTCAGTCACTTTGCTAAGCGCCTTAATTTGCAAACACATCTACGGCTGAGTTTAGGCGCTGAGAATAGCGGCGGTCGGCAGAGCAAACGGCTGCTGTGCAGCGCCTTCGAAGCAATTGTTGGTGCCTACTTCTTAGATACCGGCAGCGACATTCAAGCCGTACGCGACTACGTTTGGCCAATGTTTGATGCCGTTGCTCAGCAAGTAGATCAAACCGCTCTGCAGGTTAACTTTAAAAGTCGTCTACAGGCTTGGGCGCTAGAAGCCACGGGCGAAGTGCCGCAATATATCATCATTCATGAAACTGGCCCCGACCACGCCAAGGCATTTACCGCAGAAGTACGAATTCAGGGCAAGGCCTACGGACAGGGCAGCGGCCGTAAAAAGCAAGATGCAGAAAAGCAGGCAGCACAGGCAGCGTTAGAAGCGCTCAAGCCCTAGATAGCTGCCATCAGATAGCCGCCTCATCTCGATCGCCTGTGCGGATGCGGTACACCGCTTCTACCGGCGTTACAAAGATTTTGCCATCCCCAATTTCGCCCGTGCGCGCCGCCGTCGCAACCTTATCAACCACGAGAGCTGATTTGTCATCGGCGACAATAATTTCCAGCTTGAGCTTCTGTAAGAAATCAACCTTATAGGTTTGCCCACGATAGCTCTGCGGCTGTCCCTTCTGGCGGCCAAATCCGCGCGCGTTAGAGACCGTCATGCCAACAATGCCTGCGTCTACCAGACTGTCTTTGACGGCTTCAAGCTGACTAGGGCGAATGATGGCAAGAATTTTTTTCATGGCTGCTGACCTGTGAGATTAATCAGTATATCTTGCTACAAAACTATGGCTGTCTTTAGCCTATCAGGATTTGGTCAGGATGGCTTCGGTTTCGTTCCGCCGCAAAATAATGTTGATAGAAAGTAAGCATAGATCGCAGAGAACGCTAGCGGCTGAGCCAGGCAATGGCTTCACGAATCCAATCTTCGGTATCAGCAGACTTGCTCAGTGCCGTATTGCGACCTACCGCCTGTAGCGCCTGATTGATTTCGCGGTTGGAGTAGCCGAGCGCCAGTAGCGTCATTTCCACATCTTCTTGCACGACAGAAGTGGGGCCACTAGCGGACGCTGTCACCAGACCGGCCTGCTGCCGCCATTCGGCTAGCTTAGTTTTGAGTTCTAAGATAACGCGCTCTGCTGTTTTTTGCCCGATGCCAGGCGTGCGAGAAAGTACCCGCGCATTTTCTGATACGACGGCCTGCACAAAGTCGTTGAGGCTCAGCGTATCAAACAGCGCCATGCCCATTTGAGGGCCGATGCCGCTAACGCTAGTGGCTAGCCGAAAGACATCGCGCTCAGCACGAGAGCCAAAGCCAAAGAGGACAGGCTGATCGTCGCGGTTTTGCAAGTGGGTATAGATTTGCACCGTTTCACCAGCGGGCGGCAGCTGGCTCAAGTGGCGCGCGGTCACCTGCATCTCGTAGCCCACCTGCTGCACGTCTAGAGTAACGATAACGCGGCCGTTGCTAAGTTTTTGAATATCAGCGATCGCACCTTTGAGATAGCCAATCATCGCCGCTGACGCGGATTACGAGGCGGCTGCAGCGGCGGCACCGAGCGTGGCTGCGGCATGCCAACCTGCTGGCGCGATCGCGGCTCAGCCATAGGCGGGCCGGCGCGCGGTGGCTCGGGTTCAGCCTCAATTATCCGCTGCTGTTTGGTATAGAGCTGCTGACGACCGTTGCGCAGCACGCCGAGCATTTCAGTAAACTGGCCTTCCATCCGCTGCAGCACCTGATCGGCATAGGCATCCGCATCTTGCTGGATTGCCTGACACTCGGTCACAGCGCGGCTGCGCATGTCTTCCCACTCTTGACGCGCTTGACGCTGCAGCTGCTCAATCTCAGCCATCGTTTTCGCCCGTAGGGCCGCAGCCTCTTGCTCGGTCTGCGATCGCAGCTGCTGAGCCTGCTGCTCAGCCTGCCGCACGATTGCCATATCGTTGAGAATAGCAGCCGCCTGCTTTTCGGCTGTGGCGACGATTTCTTGAGCATATTGCTCAGCTTCGGTCAAAATCTCTTCGCGCTGCTGAAGCAGCTGGGTCGCCTCTTCAAAGGCGCTAGGCAGGTTTACGCGCACGCTATCGAGCTGATCGAGAATATCATCCTCATTAATCAGCGTGCGGCCGCTCATCGGCACGCGCGGGCTGTCTAAAATTAGCTCCTCAATCTGATTCAGCGCCTCTTGAATATCAAAGCGATTGCTAGTCTCGCCATAGAAATCAGCGGCTTCGCTCTCCTCTAGCGGCGGTTGGCCGTTACGCTGAGGATCGTTTAAGGAAGGATTTTGCGGTAACATCTCTCGATATCAAGCGCTACATGCTCAGGAACAAGGTGGCGAATCGCCCCGCCAAAGCGAGCAATCTCTTTGACTAGGCTGCTACTCAAGAAGCCATATTCAGTTGAAGTGGCTAGAAAAACGGTTTCAATGTCGTCTGCTAGCGTCTTATTAGTATGCGCCATTTGGAGCTCTTTCTCAAAATCGGACAGTACCCGCAGCCCCCTCAACAGTACTTTAGCTTGACATTGCCGAGCGTAGGTAACCGTCAACCCATCAAAGCTATCGACCTCGACATTGGGTAAATGATGCACTGCTTTTTGGATTTGTGCAATTCGTTCCTCAACTGTGAACAGCGGCTTTTTGTTAGGATTTAGCGAAATGACAACAATTACTTTTTGATACAGAACGCTGCTGCGCGTGATGATATCGAGATGGCCGAGCGTAATCGGGTCGAAGCTGCCAGGATAGATTGCAATCACAGCGGAGGATATCCGAAGCGCAGTACGAGGCGATTATACCGAAAGGCGCTTGTAATAGACGCGATCGCAGCGCGGCGTTTCGACCCCATCGGCGGGCAAGTAGCCATTTTTCTCATACAGCCTCACCGCTTCCTTGAGCACGGTTGCTGTCTCTACCCAAATTTCTTGATAGTGGCGCGCCGCGATCGCGGCTTCGAGCTGACTGAGCAAAAACCGACCTAACCCCTGTCCGCGCGCAGCTGGCAGCAGATACATCTTACGAATTTCGACAGCGCCTTCGCCTCGCTCAATCGGATAGTAGCCGCCCGTCCCGATAATCTGATCAGCCGCTTCGACGACCCAAAACTCACCGCCCGTCTGCCAGTAATACTTTTCAATTTCCACCGCATCCTGGTCAGTGCTTGCCCCGCAGTTCACCTCCCAGCCCAGCCCATACTCCGCCAGCACCGTCTTGACGACCGCCGCTGCCGCCGCCCGATCCCCCGGCTGCCAGTCCCGAATCAAAAATCCCCGATACTCCGTCTGCATCCCCACCTTCCCTATCCTCCCCATCTCCCCGCTCCGCCTTAACTATGTACCCTCGGCTCAGGATGCAGCACCGCCAACAGCTCACTTTCAATCACGGCCAGTTCATCCAGCCGCTGATTCACTTCGTCAACCTCAAAGTAGGTCGTCGCCAGTACCCAGTAAGCCCCATAGTGTCGCGCTTCTGAGGCCATCAGGCTGCGATAGAACTGGGCGAGTTCTGTCTCTGGGCAGTGCGTGGCTAAGAGCCCTAGCCGCTCATGGCTGCGCGCCTCAATTAGGGCTGCCACCAGCAGCATATCGAGCAGGCGCTGCGGCTCATCGCGTCGCACTTGCGATCGCAGGCCAGCTCCGTAAGGCGAAGGCGTCAGCGCCCTCAGCGGCACGCCGCGTTTTTCTAGCCACTGGTTGACCTGCTTAAAGTGGCTCAGCTCTTCTTGAGCAATGTCCGTCAGCGCTTCGATAAGTTCTTTGCTCGACGGATAGCGAAACATCAGATTGAGCGCCACGCCTGCCGCTTTGCGCTCGCAGTGGGAATGATCGAGCAGCACCGTATCGAGGTTAGCTAGCGCCCGCTCAACCCAGGCCGGGCTGGTTGATGACTTGAGAAACTTGATGGTTTTAGAACGAGTCGCAATCACTTGGTTTTAGGAAACTGAGAAAAGGCTGTCTTCTCATTTTTACCTGATTTGCTTTTACCTGATTCAGGTTGGGCCGCACCGCTGACGCTTTTATGCTTCTGAGATTGCTTGCCATGCTTCCCAACTCAGCAGCCTACCCGGGAAAGCAACCTGCTCGAACGGCCAGGCATCTGTCAGCCAGCGCTGCACCGTCTCGAATAGGGCAGCCTCTAAGTGCAGATCGCTGGTTCGGACCCAGAGAATTGCGATCGCATCGTAGCCCGGCTTACGGGTCGGATAAAAATAGACGCAGCCCAGACAGCGACTTTCATCGAGCGACATCACCGTATAGGCAAACGAAGTTCGCCGCTGAAACTCCTTCTGGTGCCAGCCGAGATCGATTAGATCTTGCTCTAGCGTCAGGCCAACGGGCCAAGTGCTCTGCGGTCCAAAGACGCCCTGCAAATGGTCGCAGCTGGTGATGACAGCAT
>JAAHIA010000088.1 GCA_010671975.1 Leptolyngbya sp. SIO4C1
TTCCCACAACGGTAACGTCTAATCCACTTCCTCGAAGCAAATCAGTAATCATTTCTCGCTGAGCAACACTATCTTCAACTACTAGAATCGTGCTCATAACCGGAATCTCAACGCTCAAGATCTGCCCATATTTGCAGCCACCTCATTATGCCCTTAGATGCCGAGATTAACGGGGTTTAGCGAAAATCGGCCACCGCGATTCCGTCAGAGGCATCCTGTGCCTAATCAAAGTACCCTGTCTAGACCAGTTTCTTAAACTTTCATCAAAGATTCTCTGTAGATTCCAGGTTAAAAATATTACTTACTAGCGTTGAGGCACTGGAATGCTATGGGTCAGAAATGCTGTGAATGACGCTACGAATTAAGAACGTCAGCGATTTCTTCAGCCAGCAGATGTTCGGGCTGCGATCGGTTGGGGTTGCCCTGGCCCACATACTGCTCAACCAGCGTCAGCAGCTCGTGCTCGCCAAAAGGCTTGGTCAAATAGTCGGTAGCGCCGGCCATGCGAGCCTTGATGCGATCAATAAATTCCCCTTTGCCCGTCAGCATAATAATCGGAACTTCGCGAAATAGGGCGGCCTGGCGCATCATGGCACAAAGCTGATAGCCTTCTAACTCAGGCATGGCAATGTCGCACAGAATCAGGTCGGGCTTGAGCTGAAACAGCAGGCCCAAAGCTCTCAGTGGATTGGCAATGGAGGTTACCTCGTACCCCTGCGCATCTAAGATCTTTTCGACCGTTTGGCGCACGGTTAACCCGTCGTCAATGCAGACAATGCGCGGCACCCGTTCTCGCTGCCACGGGCTGGCTGCGTTAGGATTCGTCGAGATCGCGCCAGCCAGCGAGGGCACCATCTGAACGATACCGCTGGTTGTGTAGGGATAGAGCGTTTTAGCGACGCGCAGAATATCCCAGTGCAGATAGCGCGCCAGCTGGACTAGCGTAGTTTGCCCACTCAGCCAGGGCAGCAGCAGCGCTAGCGCCGGCTCAGCAGCAGCAGGATTAACTAAGGTCGGGCGCTGGCTGACTGACTGAATGTGTGGCTGCAGCCGATGCCATTCTTGAACCTGCTGTATCACCTTGGCGACTAGAGGCGCGATCGCAAAGGTAGTCAGCTGGGGACTCAGTGCCGAACTGAGCTGAAATACAAAGGTGCCGTGGTGCAGGCTGAGCAGCTCGAACAGCGTCTCTTCTACCATGCGCCGCAGAAAGGTACGACCGCGATGCGGACTGAGGCTGCCTTTTTCTAGCAGCGTCCAAAGCATGCCATATTCAGGCAGATTGAACGGAGCCACTTCCGCAGCCACCGTTCGATCGAGGCTGACTTTGGATTCGGCCTGCGCTAAATAGTCATGCAGCCGGTTGAGCTGTCCAGAAGTTTCGCCCGCATAGACGATCTGGCCGTTCATAAAAAAGACGACCCAGGACGTCGGCTGATTGATAGGCGTCGCCGCCGCTGCCTGCGCAGCATAGGCTTCAACATAGAGTTCGCCAGTGCGCTGACCTAACTCAATGAGCTGAAGAATGCTGCGAATATCTAGCTCGCTCAACTGCCCCTGCATAGACGTCAACCCGCTTGCCTCAACGGGTCGCTAAAAATTGCTAAGCCTTTCATCAGGATGAGGTAGCCCGATTGTTTGCTCATTAATGCTATCCGTCCTCCTGTGAACACACCCTAGCCTAAGACTACTGTAACGGCGAACGCGCTTTGAAAATTCTGCCCTGGCTTCACATATCAAATGTTTTTTCTAAAGAACAGAGTATTCCCACAGCGCCGCTTTCCAAACGCTCGAATAATGTAAATGGGTCTTTTTTGCGATATACCTTTTTCAGCGATATATCTATAGAGCATTGAGCAAATCTGCGGATGTTGAGTAGAGTGGTACCGTGCCAGGGGCGCTCGGGAATCTTAGACGCTGAAAACGCTCATTATGATGCTTGAGCTCAGCAATTTGTGCTTCCTACGCTATGGTTACTTCTAGGACAACGAAGTTTCAGACAAAATGGAATGCTAGCCTAGTTTGGGCCGAGTTCAAGCGTCGGTGTAGATAAGGGGAATGCCAGCGTGCTGTATTTGACAGAAGTACAGAAGAAAAGCGGATTTATTGGCAGCGGCAAAACAGAGTTTAAGCTGTTGGCCTGCCAGCGCTCGGAGCAAAACTGGAGTGCCGTACCAGGCGATGAGATTGTCCCCGCACCGGACGACGCTACTTACAGCTCAGGCGCTCTGGTCATGATTGAGCTGACGGGCAATCGTCAGGTTCAGCGCCACTACGAAGCCGGTCGTCCCTTAATTAACATTCTGCAGAATTTCTCTAGCCTCAGTAAAAAGTTCAAAACCCAAGAAGATGAAATTGAGCAGTGGAAGCAGTCGCTGACCTATCAAAGTCAAGAGCTAAACCGGCGGGAGATGGAGCTAGAAGCCCGTCAGGAGGAGCTAGAGCAGGCGGAGGCCGATTTAGAAAAGGTTGAAGCCCAGCGCGAAGAGGTTGAAAAGTCACGGGCTGAAGCCGAATCCATTCGAGCAGAGTATGAGCGTAAGAACAGCGAGCTAGAAGGTGCCTGGGCTCACCTCAACGGAGAGCTGCAAAAGCTTGAGGACCGCCAGAGCGAGCTGCAGGGTAGCCCGGCGCTAGACGATGCTCAGGTGCAGCAGGTGCATGAAGCGCTAGCGCGATTGACTGGCACCGTTGTCCCCACAGACAACGTCCGTGAGCAGCTGACGGCCACCGTTGAGCTAGCTGCCGAACAGCAGTCAGTCCTCGATGAGCAGTGGCGAGCGCTAGAGCAGGCCAGATCGACACTCAGCCAGCAGCAGGCTCAGATCGAGCAGCAGCGGCAGCAGCTTGAGCAAGGCTGGCAGGCTCTGCAGTCTGCTGAGAACGAGCTAGCCGAAGCAAAAGCGGAACAGCGCCGCTATCAGGCGCTGATGGATGCCAAGCACAGCCAAAACCAGCTGCTGTCTGAGCAGCTGCATGTCCAAAGCAGTCTGTATCAGCAGGTCTATGGGCTGCTCAACGCCGGAGACAAAGTCAGGCTGAGTAAAAAGATCGATGTCGCAGCGCTAGAGGCAATGCCCGAGGAAGGGCTGCAGGCGCTAGTGAGCGAGCTTGAACAAGATCTAGAAAAGATGTCTCGCTTCGTCAACGATCAAGAAGAAGAACTGAAGCTGCAGCAGCAGGCGATTGACGAACTCAAGGCCAAGATTGAAGCCGCCAGTGAATATGATCGGCTGCAGCTAGGCGCAGAGATGACAGAGGAGCAGGATCGCTATCAGATGTTGGAAAAGACGCTGATTGGTCAGCGTCGCAACCTGCTCGAGCGGGAAGAAACGCTGGCGCAGCATCGCGCGGTTTTGCTCAGACGGCAGGGGGTAGCAGACGAGGCAGACGCAGCAGAAACGGCCGTAGATACGGCCGAACTAGAGCCTGTACTTGAGCACATCGACGGCGTTCGCAAGCAGCTCAGTGAAGCTGCTCAGCAGATTGAGAGCGATCTAGGCGAGCTAACCCAGCAAAACGAGGCGCTCAAGCAGCAGATTGAGCAGCGTACCCAGGCGTTAGCAACCCAGCGAGACCAGCTGCGCGAGCTGCAGTCAGCTCTAATCGAGCAGCAAAGTGACAGTGCGCAGCAGCAGAGCCGAATTACGCTATCTGAGACCTGTCTGCAGCCGGTACAGGATAAGCTTGATGAGGTGCGACCCAAGCTAGAGGCGCTGCTAGGTATCGTGTCGCAGTTCCAGGAGGCCAGCGACTATCAGCTGCAGTCCATTTCAGAACTCAGTCAGATTGTTCAGTCGCTGGCTGCGGATGAACCGGTTGCCGCCGCTTCGTAACACCGTTGAGGCTTTTTGAGATAATGATTTGGGTAAATGAGCAAATTGACCCCTGCGGTATTCTCTACTCATGCATTGCCTGCTGTGATGAGCAGCAGGCGCGCGAGTGCCACGAGACATTTCAGCAAAACCTAACTCAGGAGCAAAAGGAAGCCGGTTGGACCGCGCAGCTGCGCACCGTTGACTCCTGGGAAGAGGTCCCAGTCAGTGCGCTCAAGCTATCCTAAGGCGACAGGCTAATATGGCAGCCGATTTTATCAAGCTCGATCAGTTTCTTAAGCTAATGCAGGTCACTGCCTCTGGGGGACAGGCCAAGGTTTTAGTGCAAAGCGGTCAGGTGCAGGTCAACGGTGAGCAAGAGCTGCGACGCGGGCGCAAGCTGGTCAACGGCGATCGCGTCACCTTTGCCGGGCAGACTTATCAGGTGCAGCTGCCGCGCGATCGCACCTAGCGCTGTCTAGAGGCGAGCGGTTAGCGCTGAATTTCAAATACGTTTAGAATTGTAAAAATTTCTGATCAAGCTAAAACGCTATGACGCCTAACGTTGAAATCTATACCTGGAGTCGCTGTCCCTTTTGTATTCGGGCCAAAGCCCTGCTCGATCGAAAAGGGATTGACTACACCGAATACTGCATTGACGGCGATGAAGCGGCCCGCGAGCAGATGGCAGGGCGCAGTCACGGTCGGCGCTCTCTCCCTCAAATCTTTATTGACGATCGGCATATCGGCGGCTGTGACGACCTCCACGCGCTAGATCGCCAAAAGCAGCTCGATGCCATGCTAGTTAGCTGAGGACGCAGCTCCCGCGTTTAATAGGCCCTGAAGCAAATAAGACAGAGAGGACATCTCCTCTCTGTCCCTGCTAAGTTTGAACCGGGCTAGCGGCTAGATCTTTAGCGGCTAGATCGGCCAGCGCTACGCTAGGCCACAACCGAGTTAGCCGCGCTGCGATCGTCTGACTTAGCCATCTCCGGATGATTAGCCGGACGCGGCTGAATGATGCCGTAACCGCCGTGATTGCGTTCGTAGATGACGTTGATTTGGTGAGTCTCTGCATTGAGGAACATGTAGAAGTCGTGATCGACTAGCTCAAGCTGGGCTAGCGCCTCCTGCACGCTCATCGGCGGCATGACAAAGTACTTGGTGCGGACGACCTCGGGCGGCAGCTGCGGCTCTTTCTGGTTCAGCACCTCAGAGATATCGGGCGTTTCAATCGGCATTTCAGGGCTGGCATCGGTTGGCCTGACTGATACATGCTCAAGGCTGCGCCGCTTTTCTTTGTATCGACGCAGCTGACGGCTGATTTTGTCAGTGACTAAGTCAATGCTGGCATAGAGATTATCGCTGCTTTCTTCGGCGCGAACGACCGCCTGATTGACGTAGATCGTCACTTCCGCCGCCTGTTTAGGATTTATCCGGGGATTGCGAGCCACCGATAGGTTAACATCGACTTCATTAATTAAGTGCTGATAGTGATTAACCGCTTTCTCAATTTTTTGCGAGACGTAGTTACGAATCGCCTCGGTAATCTCGATGTTTTTTCCCTGGATAACAAGCTTCATAAGCTGCCTCCGTTACACATACAGCTGATGTCTTCACCCTAACACCTGTTCTTTAGTAGAGCGATCTCCTTCAGAATCCTTTGCATCCTTTGATAATTCTTGACCTCGTTAAGTCTGTACTTTTCTTAAGCTATCTGCGCTTCGCCCGGTCTCTATTCCTGCCCTGTCACTACGGCCCCTGCCGACTTGCCATGCTACCCCACTCTCGCTCTACGCAGCTCTATTTGCCAGGAATAGTGCCCTATCAGCAGGCTTGGCGCTGGCAGCAGCAGCTAGTGGCCGAGCGCAGGACAGCAGCGGTTCCAGATGCGCTGTTGCTGCTTGAGCATCCGCCTGTTTACACGTTAGGTCAGGGGGCAACCGCAGCGCATCTAAGGTTTTCTGCGCCAGCGTTAGCGGCCTCTGCGCCAGCGCTGTATCGAGTTGAGCGGGGCGGCGAAGTGACCTATCACTGCCCGGGCCAGCTAGTTGGCTACCCCATTCTCAACCTGCGGCACTACCGGCAAGATCTGCATTGGTATCTCAGACAGCTAGAAGCCGTTTTGATCCGCGCGATCGCTCAGTATGGACTGCCGGCCGAGCGCATCGAAGGGCTCACCGGCGTTTGGGTAGCTGGCTATAAGGTCGCGGCGATTGGCATTAAGGTCAGCCGCTGGATTACCATGCACGGCTTTGCGCTGAATATCTGTCCAGACATGGCCGGTTTTCGGCAGATTGTGCCCTGCGGCATTGCCGATCGGCCGGTTGGCAGCCTACATCAGTTTCTCCCGCAGCTGACGTTTTCACAGATGCAGCAGACCGTGATGCAAGCCTTTGAAGCTATTTTTGAGACGCGCCTGCAGCCGACTGAGCTGCCGCTCAGCTGGCAAACGTCTAGCCAGCAGCCCTGCTAGACCATATCTACCTGCTAGACCATATCTAAGTGCTAGAACGGAATGTCGTCATAGTCAGGTTCAGCCGTGGCTGTGGCCGCCGGACTTTGAGCTGTGGCTGCGGTCGCGGTGGGCGCGGGGGGACCGCTGGCGCTAGCGGTAACGGCTGCCTCGGCAAAGGCAGCTGTCTGCAAATCAGACAGGCTGTGCAGGCGCTGCACCGTAATCTCGGCTCGCTTTTCGCGGAAGCCTTCGGGCCGGTCAACCGTCTTCATGGTCAGCCGACCTTCAATCACCACGCGATCGCCTAGCTGATAGCGCTCTTGAATTTCCTGAGCCAGGTTACCCCAGCCTACGGCTTTTAGCTGCACTGACGCATCTTCAGAGCGCAGCCCAGGAATTTGCACCACAAACTCTGTCACCGGGGTTTGATTATCAGAGGTGTAGCGCAGCTGAGGCGCCTGCACGACCTCAGCCATCAAAATGCAATGGTTCATGATAATAGAGTTTCTCGAATCCCCTGCTCTTTTTCGATAAAGGCTTGAACGCGCTGTCGATAGTCTTGCAAATGCTGGTCTACCCATTCTCGATCGTCACCGTTGGCAAAAATATGAACCAGCGGCTCTCCCGCATCCGGTAAAATCAGCACCCAGCTATCGCGCGTTCGATCAACCACTTTTACCCCATCCACCAGCTCGAGGGTGTCAGCCGGGTGGGTCTCTACAAGATAGCGCATCAGCGCGCCCTTAACGGTCCAGGGGCAGCGCATCATCTGAACGCGGTGTGAGGTGCGCGGCAGATCGCCCCAAATTTGTCCCAGCGACTGCTCCTGCACCGTAAGCATTTCAATCAGCTTGGCAATGCAGAACATAGCATCAAAGCCAGGATGCAGCTGCGGGAAGATAAAGCCCATATCGCCGCTGCCGCCAAGGACCACGTCAGAGTTGGCGTGACAGGCCTCCATCAAAGCGGTGGGGTTGGCCTTGGTGCGAACAACGCGGCCATCGTGACGGCGAGCAATTTGTTCGACCGCACCAGAGGCGTGCACTGGCACCACGACCGTACCGCGCGGCTGCGCCGTCAAAATCATGTGCGCCATCAGGGCGGTTAGCATCTCACCGCGAATTGGGGTGCCCACCTCGTCTACTAGCACCAGCTGCTCGCCGTTGGCAGATACCTGCACGCCGAAGGTTGCCTGCAGGGCCTGAACCACCTGGCCAAGCTGCCCTAGCATCACTTCTCGATCGGCCATCGACAGCGCAGTTTGGCTGAGGCTGGCATTGAGGACCACAGCGTCGCAGCCAAATTTGCCCAGCAGTCGCGGCAGCACCGCGCCAGAGACCGCATAGGCGTAGTCAATCACCACTTTGGACTTGCTGTGGCGAATGGCCTCGACGTTCAGCCGCTTTTCAAAGGCGGTGGTGTAGATTTCGACTAGCCGGCTAGGATAGGTCACTGCCCCAATCTCATAGATCTGGGCGCGCCGCAGGTCTTCTTTAAAGTAGGCGCCCTCAATTTTCTTTTCTTTGCCTTTAGGAATATCGATGCCTTTCGGGTCAAAGAATTCAATCAGGATGTGGTCGGTGCGATCTGGGTGCAGCCGCACGTGAATGCCGCCAGCAACCCCCAGGGTTGGCAGAATCGTACGGGCCACTGGGATCGCGGTGGCTTCTAAGTTCTGGATGTTGATGCCGACCGACATCAAACCGGCAATCAGCGATCGCGATACCATGCGAGAAATACTGCGCTGATCGCGAGAGACCGTGACGCTGGAGCCCGGCTTCAGGGTAGAGCCGTAGGCCGCACCTAGCTTGACGGCAAATTCAGGCGTGATGTCGATATTGGCTAGACCGGTGACGCCGCGCTGCCCGAACAGATTGCGCTGAGCCGTGTTGCCCCAAATTAGATTGATGTTAAGCGTAGCCCCTGACTCAATCCGCTTGCTCGGCCATACCCGCACGCCCGGGCTAATTTGCGCTTCTTCGCCCACGGTTGATAGCGCCCCAACGACCGCGCCTTCTAACACATGCGCGCGCCGATCGGCGCGCGTGCCGCGCGCAATCACGCAGGCTCGGAGATGGGCTTCTTCACCAATCACTGCCCCGTTCCACAGAATAGGCCGCTTCAGGTCAGCGTCGTTGCCCACCGTGACGTTGTCGCCAATCACCGTACCGGCCTCTAGCGTGACGCGCGCGCCAATGCGGCAGTTGTGCCCAATCAAAACCGGCGGATTAATTTTAGCTGAGGGATCAATGTAGGTATTTTGCCCCACATGCACGCCCGGCGAGCTCTCAGGATAGGCGTAGTCCACCAGCACTTTGCCACCTAGGGCATCATACTGAGACTCGCGATAGGCCTCTAGATGGCCGACATCGCACCAGTAGCCGTCAGCCACATAGCCGTACATCGGCTCGCCTTTTTCCAGCAGCAGCGGAAAGAGGTCTTTGGAAAAATCTTTTTCTTGGTTGGGCGGCAGGTAGTCGAGCACCTCGGGCTCTAGGATGTAGGTACCAGTGTTGACCGTGTCGGAAAAAATTTCGCTAGTAGAAGGTTTTTCTAGAAAGCGACGAATGCGATTTTCCTCGTCGGTGATGACAACACCAAACTCAATCGGATTGGGGACGCGGGTCAGTACCAGCGTTGCCTTAGAGCCCTTTTCTTTGTGAAAACGAATCGCTTCTTGCAGGTCAAAATCGGTAATGCTGTCGCCGCTAATGACTAAAAACGTATCGTTGAGCAGCTCAGCAATGTTTTTAACGCAGCCGGCCGTGCCAAGCGGCTGATCTTCTTCGACGGCATAGGTCATCTGCACACCGAATTCCTGACCGTCTTGAAAATAGTCTCGCATGACGTCAGGTAGATAGTGCAGCGTCGCAATCACTTCGGTAATATTGTGACGCTTCAGGAGATTGATGATGTGCTCAGCAATCGGTCGATTCAGAATCGGCACCATGGGCTTGGGTAAATCACAGGTCAGCGGTCTGAGTCGAGTGCCGGAACCTCCGGCCATAAGTACTGCGCGCATATCTCCTCCTTGAACCAGTAAAAACAGTCTGACGGTAGTGGAAGTCACCTAGCGGGCTGTCTACGACGGCGAACAGTGACAGTGACGACCCAACCGCTAAGGCAAGCTAGAATCCCGTCTATTTCTGCACAAGCAGCCCGATCGCTGTCCCCATTCTATAGGAGAGCCTTCAGGTTTTTAGGCAGATTGCAAATTGAGCAGGTAGCGTAGATCACTGCTGAAGCGGCGAGTTTGCTACTCTAGCGATAGGGTCAAGCGGTCCCACGGATCGCAGCAAAGACTGCTATAACCAAGACAAAATCTCAAGGAACCTGCAACGATGACGACGCTACTTACGCTGCTGCTGCTAGTCGGCTATGGCATAGGCGCTTGGCGCTTCTGGCAAGGCTTTCACCGCACTTCATTTAGCCAGGGCAAGCTGCAGCTAACGCTGCTCTGGCCGGTGTTCCTGATTGGCAGCAAGTCCTATCGACAGAATTTCTCTAAAGCGCTTAAAGGATCTTAGCTAAAGCAGCGCAGACGAGTCAGTATTTGAATGGGGGTAGAGGATGTCGCAGGACGCAGCTTCATGGCAGGAGCGGATTCAGGCTGTGGCCCGGCGTTACGATCGCGACTACGCCGGTAAAGCCTTTGACATACCGGCCGAGGTCGAAGAAATGCCGATTTTTCGAGACTGGGTAGCCGGCACGCTGGCGGCTCGCATTGCCAGCCCGTTCTGGGAGCTAGCCCGCTTTCGTAAAGGCCAGCGCTGCCTCGATCTAGGCTGCGGTCTTAGCTTTTTAGTCTATCCCTGGAAAGACTGGCAAACTTTTTTCTACGGACAAGATATCAGCAGCGTGGCGCAGCAGGCGCTCAATCAGCGGGGACCGCAGCTCGACTCTAAGCTGTTTAAGGGGGTGAAAAAAGCGCCGGCTCATCTGCTCGACTACGACTCGGTGCGGTTTGATGCGGTGATTGCCACCGGGGTGACCTGCTACTATGCGCTGGACTACTGGCAGCGGGTGATTGATGCCGTCAGGCCAGTTTTGCAACCCGGCGGCGTCTTTATCTTTGATGCCATTAATCCCGATCTGCCGGCAGCCGAGAACTGGGCCATCTTAGAGACCTACCTGGGCGCAGAAGTTGAGCTAACGCCGCTAAAAGCCTGGCGCCAGCTGATTCGCGATAGCGGCGGCCGGATCGTCAAGCATCAGTCTGGTGAAGTATTTGAGCTATACAAAGTCAGCTGGTCATGAAGCTTGGTCAGCAGGTTTGGCTGATTGGCGGCACTCGAGAAAGCGCAGTATTGGCTCGCGCGATCGCGGCTATTCCGGCTAGCTGCGTCATTACCGTCACCACCGCTGCTGCCGCTGCGCTCTACCCTGAAGTCGAGCCGCTGACGCTTTGGGTGGGGCGGCTGAGGCCCGAAACGCTCGATCAATTTTTGCAGCAGCAGCGCATTGGCGCTATTTTGGATGCCTCGCATCCTTTTGCGGTCACCATCTCTCAGCTTGCGATCGCGGCAGCCGTCAAACATCAGCTGCCCTATCTGCGCTACGAACGACCGGCAGTGGCAGACGAACTAGCAGACTCAAGCAGCAGGTCAGCCCGCACGGTAGAGAGCTATGCGGCCCTGTTTGAGCAAGCAGGGCTGCTCGGTCAGCGGGCGCTGCTGACAATCGGCTATCGAGCTTTGGCGCAGTTTCGTCCCTATCAGACCAAAGCCACGCTGTTTGCCCGTATTTTGCCGTCAGCGGTGGCGCTAGAGGCGGCGCTTGCTGCTGGATTTTCGCCCGCGCGGCTAATCGCTATTCGCCCGCCGCTCAGTTTGGCTCTAGAGCGGGCACTCTGGCAGCAGTGGCAGATATCGACGGTGGTCGCTAAAGCCTCTGGCAGCGCCGGTGGTGAAGCCATCAAGCGGCAGCTGGCTACAGAACTCAATGTGCAGCTGTGGCTCATCCGACGACCTGAGGTTGCCTATCCCCAAGTTGCTAAAACGCTGTCTGAGGCGATCTCATTCTGCCGAGCGTTTGCTACCGACTCTATATCTAGCGGCTAGCCCCGGTCATAGAGGTTGCAAGTTTGGCGATATCCCCCTTGACTAAATCAGAAGAGGTGATATGGTGGTGTCTAATTTTTCACCTCAAAGCCATAATGAACCGTCTCGCTGTGCTTCGCTAAACTTTAATCTGTTCCTTTCAGCATATGGACGATCGCTCTATGGATGAGCGCGATTGCTCCAGTCTTTGCTAGCCTACTTTCTGTCAAACTACCTTTTGTCAATCGCCCGTGCTCAATGCCCACTGCCCCCATATCGCCGAGGCCCTCACCCTTGTATAACTCAATGCCTGAGGGAAATCCTCTGTCGAGCGCAACCCCAGTGTTTGCGCTCAAAGAGCTGGTGGCGCGGCTGCAGCGAGAGCAGTACAAGATTCAGGATTTGCTAAGCTCTTTGGGGTTTGCGCTGCGAAGTCTAAACAATCTCAGCCAGTTTTTAGAGCTGATCCCCATGATTGCCAGTCGAGTCACTGACGCATCGGGCGGGGCGCTGGTTCTATTTCGCCCAGACGGACAGCTGCGGCTCGAGCGGCTCTACTGCCAGCATGAGGACGAATGCCAGACGGTTCGCTTTGCGCTAGAGTCGGCAACGCGTCAAATCACTGCTTCGCTGGCGGCCGCTGGTGAGGCCATGACCGTGGCTCACAGCGCTATGATGACGCTCGACAGCCAGCTCAACCGCTATCTTGGCTCGGACTTTCAGCTATTTGGCACTGCTATTATCGTGCAGAATATCGAGCGAGGGCGGCTCTATGTCTTCAGCCAGGAGACCGACTATGCCTGGACAGAAACCCGCCAAAAGCTGGTGCGCCTGGTGGCCGATCAAACTGCAGTTGCGATTGAGAACGACGAACTCACCATTGCCCTGCGCAAAAAAGAGCGTCTCGACCGCGAGCTAGAACTGGGGGCTGAAATTCAGGCGCAGCTGCTGCCGCGACAGTGCCCGCGCATTGACGGGGTCGATCTGGCTGCCCGCTGCTTTACAGCTAATAAGGTGGGAGGCGACTACTACGACTTTATCCCCACCACTTACGATCAGCTACGGCAGCCAAATGCAGTCGATTCTGCCCTTCAGCCCTGGAGCTTTGCTATTGGCGACGTCATGGGCAAGGGCGTACCGGCCGGGCTGATGATGACGATGCTGCGCGGCATGCTGCGTGCAGAGGTGCTCAACAACCACTCGCCCGGGCAGATTCTGCAGCATCTGAACTTTGTCATGCATACCGACTTGGAAAACTCCAATCGGTTTGTCACGCTGTTTTATGCTGAGTACGATCCGCGCACTCAGCGCTTTGCCTACGGTAATGCTGCCCACAATCCGCCGCTGCTGTGGCAGGCCGATACCAACACGGTACGGCGACTAGATGCCGATGGCATGCTGCTAGGGCTAGATATGGATACGCGCTATCACGAAAGTCAGATTCAGCTGCATCCGGGCGACACGGTCATCTTTTACACAGACGGCTTTACCGATGCCTCAAACACGCGAGGAGAGCGCTTCGACGAAGATAATTTAATTGAGGCCGTTCGCTGGGCTTGTCGCAACCTAGAGCGCTCCGATGCTATCTTGGACTACCTATTTAAGCTGCTAACGCGCTTTGTTGGGCCCGGCCGCAGCAATGAAGACGATACGACGCTGGTCGTCATGCGAATTACGCCGCCGACGACCGGGCGTTCCCGAGCGGCTTCCCCGTAGGCTCAGTAGACCGGCTCGTTAGACCGGCTCAGTAGACTGGCTCGTTAGACCGGCTCAGTAGACTGTGGTGGAGATTTGTTTGTCGGCTAGCTTCATTCTGTGAAGGTTAAGCGCTATTGTGTTGAGATAAAAAGCCCGCGTGGTTGATTCCATTCTCAATATCACCGTTTAACCATGAACCATCGCCCCGTTTCTACCTTAGACGCTGACCTCTCGCTCTGGCTGCGATCGCCCGCTAGCTCAGCCGGCCTGAGTAGCGCTAGCGGCGCTGCGCGATCGCGAGGAACGCCGGTCGTCGGTCAGTACTTCGACCAGGACTTTTTTGGCAGCTCGGGAGAAATCCTGAACAACTTCGTCGAATCAGGACAGATTTGGGCTTTACTAATTGGTTTGGTACTTGGCTATTTAATTCGCGGCTTGACGACTTACTGAAGCATCGTTGAGCTCTAAAGCCTAGGCTTTAGGCATCTAGCGCATACCTCCCACTGGAGGCGACCGTTCAATGAGGAGTCACATTTGAACATTGCTCAATCGACCACCTGGAGCCAGCGATTTGAGACGGCGCTGCATCC
>JAAHIA010000089.1 GCA_010671975.1 Leptolyngbya sp. SIO4C1
TTCCTAACTCTGCCTGCTCAAAGGCGTCTAAATGTTCTTTCAGCGACGACAGCACAACACCTGGGAATAGCTCAGCACCGCATACCAGCAGTCTAGATGGAGGAAAAGCATCCATCTGACAAAAGAAGTGATGTACCAGCTTACCGTCAGGCTTAATAGCAGCCGCTAGCGTCTTAGCCAGAGGTGCTAGCTCAGCCTTGGGCATATGTTCTAAACAGCCAATTGAAAAGATTTTATCCCAAGCCTCAATGCCATAGTCGGCCGTGATCACATCCTTGAGTTCGACATCAAACCCATAGTTTGCGTCAATAAATCGCTTTTGCTCAATCGATAGCGTGTAGCCTTTTAGAAACTGGCTATCTCCTGTAGCGGCGTGGATTTTCTTAAGCATGCCTCCCCAGCCGCAGCCTAAATCTAAGATAGCTTCACCCGGATGAGGGTCAATCAGATTTAGGATGAAGTTAGCTTTATTTTCTTGAGCTGCTTCAATCGTTTCGTGGCGATCGAGGAAGTCGGCACAGGTATAAAACATATATTTTTTATCCAGGAAAAGCCGATAGAACTCGTTAGAGAGGTCGTAGTGCAAGGCGATGCCGGCTACGCGATCGCGAATCATAGGATAAACATTGGCCCAAAATTTTCTAATAAACCCAGGCGGATAGTGGCGTAAAAACCATTCGTAATAAGGGTTACCTGGCTGTGTAAAGCGCTGCCACACTGTTTGGGCCGCTAGCTCGTTGGGGCTCTTAGACCAAAAAAGGAACCTGGCAAACCCTGGGCCAAACAAGATCAGCTCAGGGATTATTAGCAGAAATCTCTTGAAGTTTGAGAGTAGTTTCATTCCCGACTCCTATTTCAATATATCTAATAGCGTCCTTCGACGTGACTGTGGGACGATCTGCCCCTTCTTTTTCTTGTTTCTAAAAATAATGTTGACAACGCCTATTTCTTTCCTTATTAGCGTAGTTTTACGATGAAGAGCAAATAGATTTATGAATATTAAAAGTGCTTACATTCTTGGCAGCAAAATGAGCTCGCTAGAGGAGGTGTTAAATCTAAGAAGACTAGCGACACGCGGAGCTTTTCAGGTTTTGCTAGGCTTCAATCCAGCCTAAAGATTATTAATGATTTTGGAACTTTAGTCTTGAAGCTTTTATAAGTTAATCAGCCTAATTTCTCGCGCAGCTTAGCTCTCTAGAAAGAGGAAAGTCAAAACCTTTTTCTGTAGCCTGAGTCATCAGCTGCTCAAACTGAAGGCCCCCAAACCGAAGTCTGAGGGCCTTCTTGGTCGGTGGCTGAGCAGACTAGACGATGATGTTGCCGCTGCCACTATCTACGGCGGTGATATCTAGACCGCCAAGGTCGAGGCGATTATCGTTACCGCTGAGCAGAATAGCGCCGCTGCCGTTGCCCTCAAACTGCGTGCTGCCGCCAAGGGTAATCAGGTTGCGATCGCCTGCAACCTCTAGACCCCATTCACTAACGGTGATGCTGTTGTCTTTACCCGTCAGGTCAGTTGAGAAGCCGCTCGAACCGTTAGATAGCAAAAAGCTACCCTCAATGGTTACTTCATTCGCATCACCGTCAACTTCAAAGCCCTGCTCGGTATTGTCAAAAGATTCGACGCCTTGCCAGCTGATCGTATTGTTGCGACCAAAGACATCGAAGCCATCGTCGCCGTTGCCGCGAAAGCCGCTGTCGAACGCTTCTACCGTGTTGCCTATGCCTCTAAGAGAAATGCGTATTTAGTTAAGCTATACAAGCAAGGATGCTATTCAGCTCTTAATTTTGGTTTAAATAAAATCCAGCAATTCGGCCATAAATTCTGTAATAAAATAATTTTTGAAGACTTAATTTTGTCTTAAATGAGATTAGATAATCAGCGCAAAGGAGACCCGTGTGACGCAGCATTTTGGTAAGCTAGCAGACCAATATCGACAAACCCTGCTAGATGAGATAGTTCCTTTCTGGCAGACCCATTCAATTGATACTAAATATGGCGGCTACTTGACTTGCCTAGATGCCAGCGCTCAGGTGTATGACACTGACAAATTTATCTGGCTGCAAAATCGCCAGGTTTGGACGTTCTCGATGCTCTACAATCAGCTAGCGCACCGCGATGACTGGCTAGAAACAGCAAAGCTTGGCGCTGACTTTTTAGCGGCTCACGGTCGCGATGCCGAGGGCAACTGGTACTTTTCGCTCACCCGCACGGGGAAACCGCTGACGCAGCCTTACAATATTTTCTCTGACTGTTTTGCAGCAATGGCCTTTAGCCAATACGCCCTAGCGTCTGGTGAAGAGAGTGCAAAGGAGATTGCCCTGCAGGCCTACCAGAACGTGCTGCGCCGTCAGGAAAATCCCAAAGGGCAGTACAACAAAGTCTATCCAGGAACGCGCCCCATGAAGACGCTGGCGGTGCCGATGATCTTGGCAAACCTGTCGCTAGAGATGGACTGGCTGCTGGCAGATGAGCGACTGGAGGCCATGCTCGATCAGACGGTAAAAGCGGTGATGGAAGATTTTCTTGATGCCGAGCGCGGTATTCTCTACGAGAATGTGGCTCCTGACGGATCTCATCTAGACTGTTTTGAAGGGCGCGTGATTAACCCAGGACATGGCATTGAGGCCATGTGGTTTATGATGGCGATTGGCGAACGTCGACAGGATTTAGCGCTGATTGAGCGAGCGATCGCAGCTGTTCTACGCAGTCTCGACTTTGGCTGGGATCAAGAATACGGCGGCATCTTTTATTTTCTCGATGCAGAGGGACATCCACCGCAGCAGCTGGAGTGGTCACAGAAGCTCTGGTGGGTGCATTTAGAAGCTCTCGTGGCGCTAGCGATGGGCTATCGACTCACGGGACAAGACGCCTGCTGGCAGTGGTATCAGCGGGTGCATGACTATGCCTGGTCTCACTTTGCGGATGCGGGCGAATGGTTCGGCTATTTGAACCGGCAGGGAGACGTGCTGCTCAACCTCAAAGGCGGTAAGTGGAAGGGCTGTTTTCACGTGCCTCGAGCACTGTATCTCTGCTGGCAGCAGTTTGCGGGGCTGGCAGGGCAAACGCTATGACAACTCTGATCAAACCTATGACAGATAGGTGTACCGGCTGAGGCTCTCAGAATAGTTTTGCAGCAGCAGGCGGGCTTCTTTAAGCGTGATATGTTTCTCCTGCAGTGCAGTTTCCGAACGGCGGCGGATCTGTTCTGTCAGGTCGTCTGCGTCATACTGTACGTAGCTGAGCACCTCGCGCATGGTGTCGCCTTTGACCACATGCTCAATCTGATAGCCCTTTGGCGTCAGATGAATATGCACCGTGTTGGTGTCGCCAAAGAGATTGTGCAGATTGCCCATGATCTCTTGATAGGCTCCGGTGAGAAACATCCCAAGGTAGTAGGGCTGGCCCGACTGCAGCGGATGCAGCTCTAGAAGATCTTTGACGTCGCGCAGATCGATAAACTGATCGATTTTGCCGTCGCTGTCGCAGGTTAGATCAGCCAGCGTGGCCCGCTGCGTGGGTTCTTCATTCAGCCGATGAATTGGCATAATTGGAAAGAGCTGATCGATCGCCCAGCTGTCGGGTGCGGACTGAAAGACCGACAGGTTGATGTAGTAGATTGACGCCATGATTTTCTCTAGATCTTCGAGATCGTCTGGCACATAGTCTTCTTGCCGCACGACTTCGATGATTTTGGCGCAGCAAGCCCAAAATAAATTTTCGACCTTGGCGCGCTCGCTCAGGCTGAGATAGCCAAAGTTAAACAGACTGGTAACTTCTCCTTTAAACTGCTCGGCATCGTGAAAGGCTTCTTGATAGTTGCTGATGCTGATCGACTGGTAGGTATCGTACAGCTCGCGAATGATGGCATGGTCGGTTTCGCTCGGGGGGGCAGGCTCGGTTGAGCGAACTTCGCTGGTGCCGAGTACGTCAAAGATGAGCACCGACTGGTGTGAGGCCAGGGCGCGACCGCTCTCGCTGATTAGGGTAGGCACGCTCAGTCCGCGCGCCGCGCAGGCTTCCTTGACTTCGGCTACGACGTCGTTCGCGTAGTTTTGGATGCTGTAGTTTTTAGAGGCGTGAAAGTTGGTTTTAGAACCGTCATAGTCAACGCCTAGGCCGCCGCCAACATCGAGATACTGCATATTCGCGCCCAGACTGGCCAGCTCGACATAGATTTGGCTGGCTTCGCGCAGGGCGTCTTTGATCACGCTGATTGAGGAAATTTGGGAGCCGATATGAAAATGTAAGAGCTGCAGGCAGGAGAGCATCTCGGCCTGATGCAGCTGCTCAACCACGGCTAAAATTTCGGGAATGCGCAGACCAAACTTGGCGCGATCGCCCGCCGAATTTCCCCAGCGGCCAACGCCTTTGGTCGTCAGCTTAGCCCGCACGCCCAGAATCGGCTGAATGCCCAGTCGCCGGCTGGCTTCAATCATCAGGCTGACTTCTTCGAGCTGCTCTAGCACAATGATTGGCGTGTGGCCGAGCCGCTGGCCCAGCATCGCAGTCTCGATATAGGAGCGATCTTTGTAGCCGTTGCAGATCAGCAGCGCTCCGGGCGTATTTAGCGTTGCCAGCGCAATCATCAGCTCCGGCTTCGAACCGGCTTCTAGGCCAAACTGATGCGGCTTGCCGAAGCGCACCAGATCTTCGACCAAGTGGCGCTCTTGATTGCACTTGACCGGAAACACGCCGCGATAGCTGCCCTGATAGCTATAGCGAGCGATGGCCTTAGCAAAGCAGGAGGTTAGCCGCTCTAGGCGATCTTCTAAGATGTCAGAAAATCGAATCAAAATTGGCAGCGGCAGGCCGCGCTGCTTCAGCGCTTCGACCAGCTCGTAGAGGTCTAGAGAGCCGCCGCGATCGCCTTTGGGTGAGACGGTCACATGCCCGGCAGCGTTGATTGAAAAATAAGGGTCGCCCCAGCCGTTGATGCGATACAGCTCCTCGCTTTGCTCAATTGTCCAGCGGGGGACGATTGGCTCAGCCGCTGGCTTCGCGCTGCGCGGACGGCGAGCTGACTGTAGATCGAGAGGCGATGGGGCCGCGTTCATAGTACCGTCATACGGAGGTAAGTTTTGCAGTGCTAGTGTAACCTGACGAAGGCCGAGGCTGATAGCGCAGCGGCATTTACGCAGGCTTTAGCGTATCAATGACTACCTAGTAAAGCCAGCTAATGTCAGATAAACGGACGCCCCGTGAAGCTGTAACTGGATGATTGTTAAAGCTTTTGTGGGGGCGCGATCGCAGAGATGGTGTTTTTGCGTAGGCAAAGGCTAAACTGAGTCAAGTCAATTTGGGCATCTACGTACGATTACTTGGGTTGGCCAACGGTTCCCTGTAATGTATTCCAACTTAATGGCTAGTTTGAGTTTTGCTCGTAACGTTTAGGTTTAGTACCCAACTGGTATGAAACGCATCTCCTTAGAATCAGATAACACTTTCAATTCCAATAATGCTTTGGCTCCTTTACAGGAGCCGTCAAGACCCGTGACTCGAGAGACTGGCTCTCCAGCTTTGCCCTCGCTTGGCGTTGATATTTTGCTGGTCATCGTCTCAGGGATTGCTGCTTACTTATTTAGCAGCGCGATCGCGATGGCCAATACGACAGATGCGATTCAAGTGACGCTGCTATCACCACCGCTCTGGCTGGTGCTGGCGACTGTCCTGATTGGGCCAGTTTGGTTTTTACTGCTCGATGTTGTCAACCTGCTCAACAATCGACTGATGCTGCCCTTCGCCGGCAGCCAGCGTCGGGCGCAGCGGATTTACGCTAATCGCGTCCATCTATTTTTGCTGGCGCTTTATTTTAACGCTATCCTGGTGGCGCTGTGCTGGTCAGCCCCGGCCATGCCGCTGTTTTCCAAGCTCTTTTTGTCAGCCGTGTTTGCGATCGCCATCTATGCGATGGGGCAAAGCATTCCATCTACCAAGCTGAGCTTTGTGATCTCCGGCCTTTTATTTGTGATTGTGCTGGTGGCCACGCAGGCGTTCATTATCTATAAGATGCAGGCCGAAGCAGAAGAAGCCCAGCAGCAGCTGATTGAGCAGCTAGAAGGAAGACCCGATGAGGATGAGGACGAAGATGACAACTAGGCTGACTCAGCTGAGCTGAACAACGGGCCGACTATTCATTAAGGTCTGCCCAGTTAGCAAATCTTCGACGGTAATTCTCAAAAAGCGGTTGCTGTCGATGCGAAAGCTGACCTGAATCCGATCGTTACCCGGAAAGCCAAGCGGCTGCAGCTGGGCAATCGAGCGTGCCCCTTCGCGATCGTTCAGTGGCTGAACGGCGGTTGGCCCGTCGCTGCTGCGCTTAGTGATCAGTCGGTTGCCCTCAAAAAAGACTTCCGTGCGGCTGCTGTCGTTGCCGAGCTCACCGACAATCAGTTCGATACTTGGCTGGTTGTCAACCGAGGCCCCCAGCACTAAGTTGATTGGCGTCGCCATGGGATAGGCCTGCCCCGGCTGAATAATCGGATGCCAGCCGTGACAGTGGTTGCGCCGGTCCCAAAAGCGAATGCCGTAGCCGTGGTAGAGAAAATCTTGCAGCTCAATCTGCTGCAGCTGCAGCGCCCCCTGTGCGATCGCAGAAAATGGCTGCTCACAGCGCACCCGTTCGGACTCAAAAGCGTTTTTAACCCACTGCTGCACGGCCGGAATCTTAGCTGTGCCCCCCACTAGCAGCACCGCGTCGATGTCGGCCTTACTCACGCCCTGCGATCGCGCCTGCTGCAGCACCTGCGTCAGCTGTGCCTCTAGGCGCTCAAATAAGCCGCGCTGCTGTAAGATTTGCTGAAACTGGGCTCGGTCGAGCTGCAGCTCATAGCTCTCTAAAGTTTCGTCATCAAAGTAGGCTTCTGTTGCGGCTGGCCTTTCTGACAGCTGAATCTTCAGCTGCTCGGCCAGTCGCAGCGTTAGCGGTGAAATCGGCAGCCCCTGGTGCGCTTGAAAATAGTCGGCTAGCCAGCTATCAATGTCGGCCCCGCCTAGGTTTTCGCCCGATTTGGCCAGCACCTGGGCCGTCTTGACTCGCTGATTAGTGCGATCGGCCATCGACTTTTGGCCCCATTTGAGCACAAAACCCAGCGGCTTACGGTCGGCTGCGCCGGTCAGCTGCACCAGCGAAAAGTCTAGCGTGCCACCGCCAAAGTCGATGACTAGCAGCGTTTGGTCGCCGGTCAGACCGTAGCCCAGCGCCGCCGCAGTAGGTTCATCCAGCATTCTCACTTGCTCGACGGCGAGCTCAGTGCACAGCTGCCCGAGCCAGTGGCGATAGGCTTCAAAGCTGTCTACCGGCACGGTCAAGATCAGCGAGTCTAGCGGTGCGGCCTCCTGCGCTTGTATCGCTTGAATCAGCTGCGTTAAAAACCATGTTCCTAGCTGCTCAAAAGACAGCGGGCGACCGTCTAGCTCAGGCATAAATCCCTGTATGGGTACGCCAATGCCGCGCTTAAAATTTCTGAAAAACCGCTGGCTGTGCGCCGTGTCTAGACCGCGATCGCGAACCGCTTGACCAATCGTGACCTTACCTTGGACGGCATCTTCTACATAGATCAAGCTGGGAATCTGCGGCGGATTGCTACCCACCTGCCAGGTTAAGTCCGGCAGCCGCAGCAGCTCTGGCTGCTGAAGCGCGCTATTCCATCGGGTCACCACCGTATTACTGGTGCCAAAGTCAATTGCCAGGGTCATTACTTTTATCAGAAAATAAGCTGTGCTAAGTCAGCGCTGGCTGCGCTAAAGGGCAGTGATCGCAAAGCCCAGCAGGCCGCCTAAGAATAAGCCTAAGAAGCAGAGCGCGGCCACCATCAGACCGCTGCGCGAGCGACCAAAAGCGGCCAGCAGCCAGTCGCCGGTCCAAGCAGCCGCAAACGTACATAGGCCAGCCAGGGCTAGCGCCAGCAGCGTGCTTAGCACGGCGCTGAGCAAGGTTATTTGTAAGCTCGTGGTTTCTACCGGGGCAGCGCCAGCATAGTTCGCTGCGATCGCCAGCGCCACTACCAGGCATAGGCTGCCTAAAGCACCTAGCAGAAAAGCTCGCCGTGCCTGTGGCGGAGCCAGCGCTGCTAGCGCCTGCATACCGCACATCGCAACTGACTGCAGCAGCGCCCCCGCCATCGCCAGCGGCCAAACCCAGTAGGGCGGTGAAACCGCACCCAGCAGCAGCCCTGCTAGCGCATAGAACAGCAGGCAGACGCCAGCCGCTGACCAAGGTATCAGCGACGGACTGCGATAGCGACTACGGCGTCGGCGCGGTGACGGCTGAGTGGGCGGAAATTTCATGCAGTGGCTCCAAGCAGACGCTTAAACCTGCAGTCATCAAGTATAGCGGGTTGGTGTCCTCCGCGACTTCCTCAGGCTAGGCCAAATTCTTGTAAAGCCGGTAAAAAATTACGATTTTCATGGCCCGGCTGGCTCAGCTTGATCAGCGCAAATCGCTGCAGCGGCGTCAGCTCTGCCCACTGCTGAGCAGAGACTGTCTGGTCATAGGCGGCTGCCTGCTGCTGCACCGTCGTAGGCACCTGTGACGACTCGTGCCAGGCTGGCTGTGGCACCACCGGCAAATCTTTGGCCGGTGCGCCAGTATGCTGCGTCACTAGCGTCTGCAAATGCTCGCGATAGGCAGCCGCCGCTGCGCCACTATCGCAGGGCAGCGCCAGCAGCACCTGCCGTTCGACAAGACTGAACCGATGCCAGTGGTTCAGCTTGAGTTTGACCCCGCAGGTATCGAGCTTAAGCCGCACCGCCATAGGAATGCATTGCAGCTCATTAACAAAGTCTTGTTCAAATAGAAAGCAGTCAGACGCAGCCATTGGCAGAAATTCTCAGCAAGCTAACATCCTCCATCCTATAGAGAGTTCGCGTCTAAAGAATTTATACTGCAGCCGATTAAAACTCAGTTCAGCAATTGGCAGCTGAATGGCTAGCGGGCTCTCCAGTAGCTACCTACTAAATAGCTACCTATTGAAAGTCTGTCGAAAGATAGTCAATTATCGAGAATTATTGTTTCAAAATATTACTGATGTATGAGCGCAGGCGGCTTGCCGCGCCCAATCAACTTGACGGGTTCAGTAACTTGCGCGAAACTTACATACAACTATTGTCGCTACTCACCACTTCAATACTCTCTATTAAGTTTTTGGTAGAACGTGTTGAGGAATTTCTCATAGATTTTAGATTGCCAATTCAGATCGCTAAGTTGTAGCGGCCTGGGTTAGGTGAGCTGAGCCACATGAGAAAGGCTAAGGTCAGTTTTAGAGGTCTACCCTGTTTATGGAAACCCTTGAGTTTATCATCTATCCCGACGGTCGGGTGAAAGAGTTGGTAACAGGCATTGTCGGTAAATCATGTGCTGAGGTGACTGCTGCTATTGAAGCCCAGCTGGGTCAGGTGCTGACTCAAGAGAAGACTTCCGACTACTATGCTCAGCCAGTTCAGCAGAGCGTCTCATCCACGGTTGAATCGCAGGTGTCCTACAGCAGCTGGTAGCTTTGTTCAAAGCATCTTGCCGCTGGCCAGTGGCTGCAGGCTGTGATCGATCGTTTTTCCTTTAGACGAGTTAATACGCGGGTTAAAATGTCTCACTTTAGCCAAATCAAAACCAAAATTCGCAATCTCAGCGCTCTTCAGTCGGCCCTGACCGATATGGGTACTGATTGGAAGATAGGTCCCAAAGCTGTTCGCGGCTATCAGGGTAAGACGGAAACAGCTGAAGTTGTCATTGAGCAAGCCAACGGCTATGACGTTGGGTTCAAGCGCGGTGACAGCGGCGACTATGAGCTGGTGGCCGATCTGCAATATTGGCAGCAGGGGCTCTCAGTAGACGGGTTTTTAAACCAGGTGACTCAACGCTATGCCTACCACACGGTAATGAATGAGACAGCTCAGCAAGGATTTCAGGTAGCTGAGCAGCAGACCCAGCAGGATGGGTCAATCCGTCTCGTGCTGCAGCGCTGGGGCGGCTAGTGCCGCGCTTTTGGCTAACTCGCCTTGAGCGCCAGCCGGTGTTACTCAGACTAAAGTTATGAATACTTCCAATCGCTCAGAGGTCAGCCGCTCGGGCCTAGAGCCCGAGCTGGGCGGACAGCTGCGGGATGCGGCCAATCGCTCGGGTTTGGAGCCCGAGCTGGGCGGCAGCTTACGGCAGCGAGGCGTCTATGTAGACGAGCTGGTCTGCATTGGCTGCAAGCACTGTGCTCACGTAGCGCGCAACACGTTTTACATCGAGCCTGACTATGGTCGAGCCCGGGTTGTGCGTCAAGATGGTGACCCAGAGGCTTTGATTCAAGAAGCTATGGATACCTGCCCGGTGGACTGTATTCACTGGGTGGATTACACGCACCTGCGCCAGCTGGAGGCAGCGCGGCAGTATCAGGTGATTCCTGTGGTTGGGTTTCCGGTCTCGAAGGCGCTGACCATTAAGAAGCGCCGTTCTAAGTCGTCGGATTAGTTGGCTGGCGGCGGCTCAGCGGGCAGCTCAATTAGCTCGATTTGGCCGTTGCTGGTAATTGTGGCCTGCAGTCTCAATGGCTGAGCGCTGGCTGGGGCAATGGGTCCAGCGGGCAGCGCCAGCGGGTGCTGTGCGGCCGCATCGTTGAGGGGTAGGATTTCGCTAAGGGTGCCGTTTGAGCGCAGTTGCAGCTCGTAGCGTCGCTCGGCAGCTGGCGGGTCAGACAGGCGGCTAGCTAGGTACTGCCTGACAGCGGTAAGCACTGTCGGTGCTGATGGTTCAGCCGCATTGCCGGCGGCCAGGCCAGCCGCTTCTGTGCTTGATTCGGGCGTCTGGGATTCAGGTGCCTCGATGGATGCAGCCGCTGGGCTGGGCTCAGAGCGGGCCGCGCGGCTGGCTGAGGCTAGGTCTCGATCTTCAGACGCGATCGCAGCGTCCTCCGATACGGCATCCTCTGATACGGCGTTCTCGGGTGCAGAATTTTCTGGTACAGGTGCAGCCGGCGCTTTAGCGGCTGCTGGGCGATCGGCCTGAGGCGGGGAGTCGGCCGGAGCCGACTGAGCGATCGCATCGGCCGCTGGTGCAGCCGGGGCGGCTTCTGGTTCGGCCGTCGGTTCAGCCACAGCCGGCGCTGGTGGTTGGGCAGGCGATGGACGGGCTGCATCGGCGGGAGCGTTTGTGGCTTCTTCAGCAATGGACTCGGAGCCGGACGGCTCGGTGCGGGGAGCTTCTGCTGCCGTCTCTACCTGTGCCGTTTCGACTTGCTCGGCCGCCGGCTGATAGGTGCTGCGCAGCGTAGCTGTGATGCCCACGGTCAGCAGTATGGCAGCGGCGGCCGAGCCTGTCAGCCAGTAGCTTTTGCGGCGCGGCGGCGCTAGGGCTGGTAGGGTTTCAGCAGCCTGCTCGTACTGGTCTAGCGTCTCTGCTAGATCAAACAGCTCAAACGTGGTCAGCGGCCGAATTGAGCTTGCCGGTAGGCGATGCGGCCCGAGCAGCGCCGGCTGTGACGTGGCGAGCCGCGACTGCACATAGTGCTGCACGGTAGCGATCAGCTGCTGCAGCTGCCGCTGATTACCCTGAGCAATCAGCGTTGGCGATGCTTCAGCAGCCTGCAGCCAGAGGCGAAAGCGAGCCTGCTTAAGAATTGGGCGCTCGTGCCAGCGTGACAGCGGCGAGGCGACAGCCGTTACTTCTAGTCGGCAGCTATTGGCGCTGTATGCCTGCGTGAGCAGCTGAGGCACTGGAGTCATGGCAAGGAACTTATAGCCAGCGATGCAACCGTCCTATCTTCAGCATAGTCAGGAATTTTTAAGCCTCAGCTCTGGTTGCAAATACTGCAACTGGTAGCTTCAGTCTGAGCGCTCAGCCCGAGCGACGATCAAAGTCTGAGTCATCCTCTTCGTCGAGGGGCCGGTAGGGTGGAATAATCACCCGATAGTCGGCTTCATAGACACCGTCCGGACCCACCTGCGCCGGGTCGAGGTCGGCTGTGCTGTCAAAAATATTGTCGGGAATGTCGTCTTCAAACGTCTCAGCACTATCGTCGCGGGGACGACGGTCAGCATTCGACCAGCCAGCCTCTGCATCGCTGGCATCGTCACTCGCATCGTCACTGTAGAGCGAGCCGCTTTCGTAGGTGCGCGTGGGTCGCTCGGTTTGGTCGGCGGCGGAACGCCGGGGCGGCTCGGCCTCAGCCGCATCGTCAGCTTCCCAGCCAGATTCAATTTCACTGACGGAGTCTGCAGCTGAATAGGGCGCTCGCTTAAAGCCCAAGCCGGTCTGTCGCGGCGGCTCGGTCTTGGCGGCAGCAACCGACTGCGGGTCGGGCTGCTCCCCCCAGTCATCCCAGCGTTCTGGCGCTTGAAAGCTTTCCCAGCTGGTGTCATATGCGCTTTTGGGAGCCTTTGGCGAGGCGCTTTGGGAAGGCGGCTGTGACGTATCCGCTGGCGGCGGCCCCAAGCTGGCTTCGCGGGTAATATCGTCTGTGGGTATGGAGCGGCCAACGGTGCGATCGCGCTCTGGCTCAAACTCGCGCCGCTCGTCTGGGCGAATGCGCTGACCTATGGGTCGATAGGGCCGTCGCGACGGCCCTGTCAAACTGGCAAAGCCGTACATCAGCAGCGCCGCTACCGACCCAGCCGCGATCGCGCCAAGCAGCCAGACCGACAGCGGCAGCGCAATGGTCTGCCGCCCTAGCACCACTAGCGCGATCGCCGGTGCGGTGTTTTGCACTGCCAAAATTACCAGCAGCCCCAGCACCAGGATTAAAACAATCAGTCGAACCATTTGGCTTACCTCCCCTGCCAGCGTCGTAAGGGTACGCAGTCAATCTCGAGCTGATCGAGGGTGCGCGCTACCACAAAGTCGACCAGATCTGCGATGGTTTGAGGCTGATGATACCAGGCCGGAATCGCTGGCACAATTCGCGCCCCAGCTTCAGCCAGCGCGGTCAGATTGCGCAGATGAATCAGGCTCAGGGGCGTTTCTCTGGGGACAATCACCAGCGGGCGACCCTCTTTGAGCTGAACATCGGCGGCGCGCTCTAGCAGATCAGAGCTCAGCCCTGCTGCTAGTTTAGCAACCGTACTCATGCTGCAAGGCATGACAACCATGCCGCGTGTTCGAAAAGAGCCGCTGGCCAGCGTTGCTCCTACATCGCCCCAGGGATGACAGCGCAGCGTCCCGGCCTCAGCCACCTCAGCCTGCTCTCGCCAAAACTGAGCCTGCTGCTGCGGCTCTGCTGGCATCAGCAGCTGATTTTCTGCCTGCCAAACCAGCCGCGAGGCTTTGGAGGCCACTAGGTCAACGGTATAGTCTGCCGTCAGCAGGTACTTGATTGCCCGCACCGCATAGATTAGCCCAGAGGCTCCGCTGACGCCGAGAATCAGCGACCTATTCTTCACTGCCGTCATAGAGTGACTCATCGGCGGCAGCACTGTTACCGTCTGTGCCAGCACCGTCCTCCTCATCGTCTTCGCCGGCTTCGCTGCCGCCGCCAACGGCAACCAGATCAATTTGCTGACGATAGTAGTCAACGCTTTTAACCTGTACCTCAACCCGATCGCCTAGCCGATACTGCTGCCGGTTTTTGCGACCCACCAGCTTCTGCTGACGCTGTGATTTAG